>JAUIGT010000183.1 GCA_030432615.1 Verrucomicrobiia bacterium | reverse complement strand
AGCGTTTCGACGTGGTTGGTGGCTTTGCCCGCCGCGTCGAGCGGGCGGATGTGGTAGATGCGGATGAGGTTGTGCGAATCGGTGGAGATGGTGAGTTCCCGCACCCGGGTGGCCCCGTCCACGTCGTAGTTCTGCACGCCGAAGAATTCGATCGAGCGGAGCGGAAGCAGGATCGTGGATTCATCGAGCTTGGCTTTCCAGAAAAGCGGAACGATCTCGGCCTTGGCCTCCCGGATCTCGGCTTCCGGCATCGTTCGCTGCAGGGTGCGCTGCACCGGATTTTCCGCCTGGGCGAAGCTGACGGCGGTCAAGAGGGACAGGATGACGAGGGCGAGGGCGGCAGTTTTCATGGGATCGGGTGGTTTCGGTCGGTTCGCGATGTTGGGAAATGGCGGGAGCATTGTCAAAGCCCTTGGCGTTGTCGGGAGGTGGCGGGGTGCGGTTGACGCCGATCGGGATTGCGGCGTGGTTTCGGGCGTGAAAGCAGTGACTCCAGGGACTCTCCTTCTCGTTCTTTTCCTCGCGGTCGTGACAAGCGCGGGAGCGGAGCCTTCGGCACCCGCGAAGACGATCTTGGTGGAGGAACCCACGGAAGCGGCGTTACGGAAAGCGCTGAAGGAGAGCCGGACCCACGAAGGGCCGCGGGTGCTTCGATTGCCGGCGGGAACAATCCATCTCTCGGAGACGCTGGTGCTCACGCGCGACGATTCGGGCCTGTCCATCGTGCCCGCCGACCCGACTCAACCCTGTTGGATCTCCGGCTCGACCCTGTTGGATGCGGATGCCTGGACGCGGGTCGAAGGCGAGGAGCGTCCACTGTGGCAGGCGAAGGTTCCGGAGACGTGGCCGGAAACGCGGTCGCTGTTCTTCGACGGAAAACCTTTGCCGCGAGCGCGGTCGCGGGGCTTCGTGCAGGTGGCGGAACCGCCGGAATCGATGCCGTTCCGGTTTCGTCGGGCCATCGATCAGCGGCATCTCTATCTGCCGAAGGAAGCGCTTGAATCGATCCCGGATTTCACCGGCGCCGAGGTGCGGGTGGTGCCGAAGTATCCGTGGTCGATGCACCTGCTGCCGGTGACCAAGATCGATCGCGAGCACGGGTTGGTGTGGTCGGCGGTGCCGGGTACCTACCCGATGGTGCCGCCGGCATTCGGACAATTTCCCGACGGTAGTCTCTGGATCGAAAATGTCCCGAGCGTGCTCGACGAGCCGGGCGAGTGGGTTTTCCATCCGGAAACGCGCAGCCTCACGCTGTGGCCGCCGGATGGAAAGGCCCCGGGCGAACGCGTGGGAGTGCCGCGACTGACGGAGTTGATCCGCATCGAGGGCGAGGTCGATGAATCGGACCTGGAGGATCATCCCGTTCAGAACATCACCCTTCGCGGCCTCACCTTCGCCCATGCCAATGCCTACGCCTGGGAAGAGGACAAGACCGGCTGGGGATTGCAACACGACTGGGAAATGTATGATCGGCCCACGGCGATGGTTCGGCTGCGGGGGGCGGAGAACTGTCACGTGGAGAAATGCCGTTTCGTGAATTCGGGCGCGGCAGGGATCCGGCTCGACCTGCACTGCATCGGGAATCACGTGCGTCGTTGCGAGTTCACCCACCTCGGAGGTGTCGGGGTGCTGCTCGCGGGCTACGGAATGGGCTTCAAGGATGTGAACCGCGGGAACTTCGTCGCCGACAACCGCATCAGCCACATCGGCGAAGTGTGGTGGCACTCGCCGGGAATCTTCGCCTGGCAGAGCGGCCACAACCGGATCGTCCACAACCGGCTTCACGATCTGCCCTACACCGGCATCGTGGTGAGCACGCGAACGCAACTGGACGTGAGCGGGGAGAAGGAATCGAGCAAGACCGCGCGCTGGGACGAGGTCACCTTTCACCTGGAAACCCGGGGTCGGACCTGGCACGACCGGGAACCGCTGCTCCACGGACGGCACAACGAGATCGGGTGGAACGATCTTTCCCATGTCATGGAAGTGATGGGCGACGGCAACGCGATCTACATCTCCGGGACCGGCACCGGCAACCGGGTTCACCACAATTTCGTGCACGACGTGGTGGCTCCCAACATGAACGCGGCCATCCGTTGCGATGACGACCAGAACGAGGTGACGCTCGATCACAACGTCATCGCGCGGGTTTGCGGCGAGGGCTTCATCTGGAAGGGCCGCTGCGACCTGGTCAACAACCTCGTCTTCGCCATTCGGTCCCGGACCCCGGATGGCCGGCGCGCCGAACACGGACGCGGGTTCCTGGTTCTGTCGGGGGGGCCGGTGGAAGGATCGGTGGTTCGTCACAACCTCTTCGTCGGGACCGAGCCGCGAACGCCGATTCTCTACGAGCACGATCAACCATGGATGCAGGGAAACCGGAAGCGTCCGGCGGTTCGCCTGGCCTCCTGCGAGGCGGACGAAAACCTCTACTGGAACCCGGCGAATCCGAATTGGGCGGACGATTTTTTCGCGAAACAGCGTCCGCGCGGCATCGAGGAGAACAGTGTCTTCGCAGACCCGCGGCTGCGGGCTCCGAAGGAAAACGATTTCACCTTTCCCGCGGACTCGCCGGCGGCGGAACTGGGGATCGAACCGATCGACCTGAGTCGGGTGGGGCCGCGTCCCGAAGAGGCGCCGTGACGGCGTACCGCAAGAAAACAAGGGGCAGTACCGATTTTGCCTCTCCGGAGGCAAGAAGCAGGAAGGGTGCATTGACGGATTCGCGAGATCGTCTCACGATGAAGATGGCCCGCGATCTGCTTGGGCAGTATGGCGGGGTTCAACCAAGACACCCGGGATTTCTCTGCCATGCACACGGTCGCCACCAGTTGTCGGGAGCGGTTTCAGCCGCGCGATTTCGAGTTCATTCTGGAAGCCCTGACCGGGACGCGGGGAGGTGCGCCGGAACTGGAATCGTTGTTCGAGGATCCCGGTTCGCTGCTCGCGGTTCTGGATCACGAGCAGCTGGTGAAGGCGGTATTGGAATTGCCCTTCCCGCTGGCGATCTCGCCGGAACTGTATTTTTTCGTGCTGGTTCGCCGCAGCCTCAAGCACGCCGGCATCGAGGATGCGGAGATCGCCGACTATGTGGCCGCCACTCTGGCGGCGCATGCGGGTGGCAGTCCGTTGGGAGGGGCACGGCTCGACAAGCCGGACGCGGACTTCACCTACCACGTGGATTTTCTCGGCGAGTTGGAGGGGATCAGCGACTACGACCGCTTCTTCCTCGAGGTGCAGTGCGGGAACCACTTTCTCGTGTTGACCGGACTGTTTCCCAAGTTCCTCCGACATCGAGCCGACCGCCGCGGTGCTCCCGGGGTGCGCTATTACGAAGGGGTGGCGCGTTCCGCCTTTCTCAAGGCCGGCGATCATCCGCTCGCGGACGAGTTTGCGGTCCGCTCGATCTACCCGAGATTGGCGGAATGTTTCACCGAGACCCGGCGCGCACTCAATCGCATGGCGGAGGACTACCTGTTTCTCGGGTCCTGATCGCGGCGTTCGTCGGCTCGCTGGCGATCGGTGCATCGATGGGAGCGGAAACGCCCGAGGAAGAAGTTCACGCCGCGAAGGCCCTGCGGTCCCTCGGTGGCCACGTGTTTCTCGACCTGAAATCCGGCCGGGTCGGCGAGATCAATCTGAGCGGCAACGAGCGGGTCACCGACGCGACGCTGGCGGCGGTGGCTTCGTGTTCCGCGCTGACCGACCTGTCGCTGGAATCGACGGCGGTCGGCGACGCGGGGCTGGCACGGTTGGCGGGTCTGTCCCGGCTGGAATGGCTCAATCTCTATCGAACACGCATCACCGATCGGGCATTGAAAACCCTGGGCGCGATGCCGTCGCTGACGCACCTGCCGCTGGGAGAAACGGCGGTCACCGACCAGGGAGTGGCGTCGCTTTGCGGCCTGCCGAAGCTGCGCTATCTCGGCCTCCGCGGAAACCGCATCACCGATGCCGCATCGAAGGAACTCGGGAAACTGAGGACGCTGACGGGCCTGCATCTCGGCGAGACCGGGGTGAGCGACGTGGCCTTGCCGCACCTGGCGAGATTGCCGAAGCTCGAGGAACTCTGGTTGCACGACACGGCGGTCACCGACGCCGGCCTGCGCGCCTGGCGGGAGCCGGACAATCGTCCGCCGGCGCTCAGGCGGTTGCATCTGCAACGGACCCGGACGAGCGCGAAGGCGATCGAGGCCCTGCGGAAAGCGTGGCCCGATTGCCGGATCTTCTGGGAGAGCGATCCGGAATCGGGTCCCCATACCAATTCCAAGGAATGAATCAGGCCGGCCACAGGAAGACGAGCGCGAGACCGATGGCGGTGGCGATGGCGTAGTTGATCGAGACACGCTTGAGCAGGTTGCGGTGCCCGAGGAACCCGACGATGCCGGCCTTGAAGACGAGGTTGGACATCGCCGCGATGAGGATGACGCGCCAGCCGGTGCCGGGCTCGAGATCGCCCTTCGTCATCAGCTCCGCGGTCGAAAGCGTGATGGCGTCCATGTCGGTGAGACCGGAAACCACGGCGACGACATAGAGGCCGGCCTGGCCGAGGTGTTCCTTGGCGGCGGCAACCCCGAGAAGGATGACGGCGTAGAGGATGCCGAAGATGATGGCGGGCTTGAGTTCGGCGGGATTCTGGGGCGGATCGAGATGGACGACTTCCTCGGAGCGCCGGCGATAGATGACGAAGGTGAGGACCAGGAAGGCGGCCAGGAAAATGAACAGGGGTGGCGAGGTCGCCGTGAAATTGCCGGGGCTGACGGCGGCGATCTCGATGAGCACCCGGACGATGGCCACCGCCGAGGCCAGCATGATGATGAGGGTGGCGGCGGCGACATGGGATTTTTCTTTTCCCGCGTCGCGGGAGGCGGACACGGTGGTGGCGGTGCTGGAAATCATGCCACCGAGCACTCCGCTCAACAGGGTGCCCACCCGGGAGCCGGCGACCTGGTAGACGATGTAGCCGGCGAGTCCGATGCCGACGATGAGCACCACCATCAGCCAGGTCTTGAAGGGATTGAGCACCTCGTAGGGACCGTAGGTCTGGTTCGGCAGCACCGGCAGGATGACCAGGGTGATGAGCACGAACTGCATGATGGCCTGCACGTCCTTCGCCTCCATGCCCTGGACGAAACGATGCATGGGTTGCTTGTAGTAGAGCAGCAGAGCCATCACTCCGGCGACGACGACCGCCAGGGAACGGCTGCCCTCGGGGTTGGCCAGGTAGGCGCCGATGCCGAAGACGAGCAGGGTGGCGATCTCGGTGGTGGTACCGGTGCCGTAGTTGTCTTTTTTCCGGGAGTTGAGGACGTTGCCCACCCCGATCATGATGGCGAGGAAGAGGATCGCGGCGGCAATGATCCACCCGTCGAACTGCGCCGCGAGGATACCGACGACGAAACCGGAGAGGGAGATCAGCGCGAAGGTGCGGATGCCGGCGGGGCCCTCCTTGACGCGCTCGCGCTGGAGCCCGATCAGCAATCCGATCGCGAGGGCGAGACCGAGCCGGAGATAGAGATCGGGGGGCATGAGACGTGATCGGATGGCGGGGCGATCTTCCGGGCGAAGCCGAAGGACGAATCACGCTTCGTCGTCGTCGTTGTCAGCAGCGGCTTCCTCCATGATCGCGACCATGGTGTCCTCGACCTCGCGGGCGACCGAATCGACGCCCTCCGCTCCGAACATCCCCAGCATGGCGGTGGGACGGATGGTGGAGAAGCAGGTCTGGCCGTCCTCTTCGTAGATGGAGATTCGGCAGGGCAGGGCGGTGGAGATGTCGATGTTGGCTTCCAGCACCTTCTTCGCCTGGTTCGGATTGCAGACCTCGAAGATGCGGCATTCCCGGTCGAAGGCGACGTCCTTCTTCGCCATGGTCTGCTTGAGATCGTGTTTTGTCATCACGCCGAACCGGTGGTTGGCGACGGCGGTCTCCAGGGCTTCGCAGGCCTCTTCGAGCGGTTTCGTGGTGGAGATGACGATCAGGTTGGGGGCGGTTTTCATGAAAAAAACGTACGATGAACCCGGTGGGGAAACAACGGAGGATTCTCGCCGTTCTCCCGATCAATGAAAATCGTGCGATTGCCGCCGGACCTCGGTGGCGAAGGGCAGAGGCTCGACGTGTTCGGTGTAGACCGAGGTGACGCCGTGCTGGACCTGGAGGCGACCGGTGATCTTGAGGAAGGGCTCGCGGGTGATGACGAGGTGGTGGCGCTCGAAACTCGGACCGGGAACGAAGGCGTTGCTGATGCCGGTCTCGTCCTCGAGGCTGATGAAGACGTGCCCCTTGGCGGTGCCGGGGCGTTGCCGGCAGATGACGAGGCCGGCGATGGTGACGATGGCGTCCGGTTTTCCATGAGGCAGGTCGGCGGCGCGGAGGATGGAAGGGTCGAGTTGCTCGCGAAGGTAAGCCATCGGATGCGGGCCGGTGGTGAGCGAGAGTCCGTCGTAGTCGGCCTGGAGCCGTTCCCAGCGGTCCATGGGGCGGAGGACGTCGGGGGAACGTTGAACGTCGAACTTCGAAGTGCCGGGAGCGTGTTCGACGTTCGGTGTTGGAGGTTCAACGTTCAACGTTCCGAAGAGGTCGCCGGGGTCGAGGAAGCGTTCGGCTTTCCAGAGCGCGTCACGGCGGTGGGCGGTGCCGGGGAGAGAATTGAGGGCCCCGATCTTGGCGAGGACCCGGCGCTCGGCCTTGGTGGGTTCGATCCGGAGGAGGAAATCGTCGAGCGAGGCGAAGGGGCGCTTCTCTCGTTCGGCGACGATGCGCTCCGCGGTCTCGGTCTTGAGGCTCTTCACCTGGTTGAGGCCGAGGCGGAGGGATGGAGCGCGACGATCCCTCGTCGCATGGCTGCCCTGGTTCCGCATTACCTGATAATGCGACGAGGGATCGTCGCGCTCCGGTTCTTCCACCGTGCACCCCACCTCGCTCACGCACACATCGACCGGCCGCACCCGCAGTCCGTGATGGCGCGCGTCCTTCACCAGCGTCGCCGGCGAGTAGAACCCCATCGGCTGATTGTTGAGCAAGCCGACGTAGAACTCGGCGGGGCGGTGGACTTTCAGCCAGGCGCTGGCGTAGGCGATGAGGGCGAAGCTGATGGCGTGGCTTTCGGGAAATCCGTAGAGAGCGAAACTGGAGATGGATTGGACGATGCGTTCCTGGATGTCATGGCCGACCCGTTTGCGATCCATGGCCGACCGCAGCTTGGCCATGACCTTCTCCATCCGTTCCTCGGAGCGGTGGAAACTGATCGCCCGGCGCAGTTCCTCGGCCTCGCTCCCGCTGAAGTCGGCGGCGATCATCGCCATCTGGAGGACCTGCTCCTGGAACAGGGGCACGCCGAGCGTTCGCTCCAGGGCGGGACGGAAACGATCGTCGATGTAGTCGATGGCTTCCTTCCCGTTGCGGCGATCGAGGTAGGGATGCACCATGCCGCCGACGATGGGGCCGGGGCGGATGATGGCCACCTCGACGCAGAGATCGTAGAACTCGCGCGGCTTCATCCGCGGCAGGGTCGCCATCTGGGCGCGCGACTCGACCTGGAAGACGCCCACGGTGTCGGCCCGGCAGAGCAGCTCGTAGGTGGCGTCATCGTCCTTGGGAATCTTCGCCAGGTCCACCGGGTTCCCGCGTGCCCGGCACAGCTCGACGGTGTCCTGCATCGCCGCCAGCATGCCGAGCCCGAGCAGGTCGACCTTGATGATGCCGAGGTCCTCGCAGTCGTCCTTGTCCCACTGGACCACCAGCCGGTTCTCCATGGTGGCGTTTTCCAACGGTACCACGGTGTCGAGCCCGCGGTCGGAAATGATCATGCCGCCGGAATGCTGTCCCAGGTGACGCGGCAGGCCGTAGACCGACTCGTAGAGATGGGCCAGCGCGGGAAGCCGGGGATGCTCGGTGTCCATGCCGGCCTCGCGGACGCTCTCGACCCAGGCCTCGCCGCCCTGGCGCCGGCTGCTGCCCCAGGCGTCGGAGAAACGTCCGAGGATGGTTTCCGGGATGTCGAGCACCTTGCCCATCTCGCGCATGGCCGAGCGTCCCCGGTAGGTGATGACATTGGCGGTCATGGCGGCGCCGCGCGGGGCGTAGCGGTGGAAGACGCCCTGGATGACCGCTTCCCGCCGGTCGCCGCTGGGCAGGTCGAGATCGATGTCCGGCCACGAGTTGCGTCCCTCGGAGAGAAAGCGCTCGAAGAGCAGTTTCTGGCGGATGGGATCGACAGCGGTGATGCCGAGGCAGTAGCAGACCGCCGAGTTGGCCGCCGAGCCGCGACCCTGGACGAGGATGCCGCGCGAGCGGGCGAAGTTGACGATGTCCTGGACGATGAGGAAGTAGCCGCTGAATCCCAGCTTCGCGATCAACTGCAGCTCGTGGTCGAGTTGTTTCCGGATCCTCGGCGTGATTTTCCCGTAGCGATCCTTGGCGCCGCGGTAGGCCTGCTCGCGGAGAAAACTGTTCGCGTCATGGCCCTCGGAAACCGGGTAATCGGGAAAGCGGTAGCCGAGATTCTCGAGAGTGAATTCGATTCGCTCCGCCACGCGCAGGGTGTTGGCCAGCGCTTCCGGACGGTCGGGAAACAGCGCCGCCATCTGCGCCGGGCTTTTCAAATAACGCTCGCCGTTGCGCGCCAGCAACGTCCCGGCGCGGTCGAGTTTCACGTGATGCCGCAGACAGGTGAAGGCATCGGCGAGGACCCGACCCTGTTGAGTCGCGGACACGACACTGTTGGAGGCGATCACCGGGAGCCCGTGGGCCTCGGCGAGATCGAGGAGCCGGCGATTGGTCCATTCCTCGCCGCGAACGAGGTGGCGCTGGATCTCGACGACCACGTTTTCCCGGCCGAAAATCCGAACCAGTTTCCGCAACCGATCCTCGGCCAGCTGGTCGTCGCCCGTGGCCAGGGCGCGTCGGATGGGGCCCTCCTCGTCGCCGGTCAGGGCAATGACGGTACCCGGCTCGATGCCGCATTCGAGTTCGTCCCAGGCCACTCGTCCATCCTTGCGGGGATTGAGAAACTCGGCGTCCGGCACCCGGGCGACCCGGTAGGTGGCGGCGGCCTCGGCGACGCGGCAGGTGTCGTCCTTCGACAACCCGCGCAGCTTGGCGTCGGTGAGCAGGCGGCAGAGCGACTGGTAACCGGTCCGGGTTCGCACCAGCACCGGCAGCGCCAGTTCGCCCTCCAGGGTCAGCTCGGTTCCGACGAGGGCGCGGAAATCGCGGCCATGCTCACGCTTCAGCTCCCGCGCCGCATAGTGCGCCCGCGCCGAGCCGTAGAAGCCATCACGGTCCGTGACCGCCAGGGCCGGGTAGCCCAATTCCGCCGCCCGTCGCACCAGGGCCTCGGGATGCGAGACCCCGTGGTGAAAGCTGAAGGCGCTGCGGGCGTGGAGTTCGAGGTAGGGGAGGGGAGACGAGGAAGAGGAGGCGCGAAGCGGGCGCATGCGTGGATTTCTCGGTGCGGCAGTCGTGGGTTCGGGTTTCGCGAGAGAACGTTTCGGTGGAGGATGATGATACTGTTCAGAAAAACAGTTTTCAACTTGATTCGAATTCGTCGCCGTGGCCGTTTGGAGGAGAGAATGCCGCTACCGTTTCCCCGATGAGTGGCTCGTCTCCAGGTCCCACGGATTCCGCTCCCACGCGGGACCGTTTGCCGGGCGCCATCTTTCGATTGGCGCCTCTGCGGAAGAAGGCGGAGCGTCTTGGCGATTCAGCGATGCCGGTCGTGCTGGAGATGGCGCGAAAGCATGGATTCGGAAATTGATCCGGCGTTTTTCACGGCGAAGGTTCTTTCCGATGCACCACGTCGCCACCAAAGCCCAAGTGCGCCATGCGCTGTGGTTCAGCTATGCGTATCTCTCGGTGGCCACGCTGATCATCCTGGTGCGGCGCGACCTGGAATTCCTGCTCTACCTCGCGGTGATGGCGGTGATCATCATCGCCGTGCTCGCGGTCTATCGGCGAGCCGGCCTGAGTGCCTCGGTGCTGTGGCATTTCAGCTTCTGGGGCCTGTTGCACATGGTCGGTGGGCTGGCTCCGATCCCGGAGGGCTGGCACTCGGCCGACACCACGGGCGTCGTCTACAACTGGCGGCTCGTTCCCGGTTACCTGAAATACGACCAGCTCGTGCACGCCTACGGAGTCGGACTGGTGACCTGGCTGGTATGGCAGGCGCTCAGCCATCGGGTGCGCAGCTACGATCGCGGTCCTCTTGAACCTACACCGGGCATGCTCGCCGTCTGCGCCACCGCCGGCATGGGGTTCGGTGCGCTCAATGAGGTCGTCGAGTTCATCGCCACCCTCATCCTGCCAAGCACCAACGTCGGCGATCACATCAACACCGGCTGGGACCTGGTTTCCAATTTCGTCGGCGCGACGGTCTCGGCGACCGTCATTTTCTTCGTGTCCCGCCACCGCCAGCGGAAGTGGGAGGAGTCGGTGGAGCGACAGTTTCGCCCGGGAGGGTGATGGTGGAGTGGGAAAGGGTGAAAAATTTTGGGTGAAAAATGGGGAGAGGAATTTTTTCCCCCTCCATTTTCTACCCACCCTTTTCGCTGGAATCGGAAGGACCGCTCTCCTCTCTCGCGGGCAGGGGGCGTCCGGCGTCCCTGGCGAGATCCCGGATGGTCCGAGCGACGGTGTCTTCGGCTTCCGGGGCGAAAAATCCGATGCCGCCGCTGTAGAGACCGCGGGTTTCGTAGCCGCCTTCCCGCAGCACGCGGGCACTGGGAAGGTAACCGAAGAGGTCGTTGCAGTAGGCGGCGATCCAGAGATTGGTGGCACCGAGTTCCCGTTCGAGTCGGTAGACGTAGTCGACGACGACTTCGCCGGAGAGACCGACCAGGGTGAGATCATC
>JAUIGT010000182.1 GCA_030432615.1 Verrucomicrobiia bacterium | reverse complement strand
ATCAACGAAGAGAAATCTCCGTCGTCCAACTTGAGTCCGCAACCTTCGATCAGCGCGACCACATCACCCCAATCCTTTTCTTTCAACCTTCGCTTCTCCTGCTGAATCGCGTGCAGCTTCAGAGCGACCAAGTGCTTCGCGGCTGGAACTCGAATCTCCAACCCGCCAACGCTCTTCCATTCCGAGGCTGCCGCTAGTTTCGAAAAGGTCGCTTCCGTGACGAGCATGAGATCCACTGGTGGCGTTGACACGTCGCCGCGAAACTGGACGAAGTTTTCGCTCCGGTGAAAGGGCGTCAAACTTCTCTCTTCGAAAAACCGGATCCAACCCTCGACGTCTCGCTCCCGAATCATCAAGTCGAGGTCGAAGGTGTTGCGAGGAATCCCATGCAGCGCCACAGCGTGGCCCCCGATGAGGAGATACGGCAAATCCTGTTCGTCATCGGCGATCGCTTTCAGAATTCCTGTCATGCCGGGAGCCTTCGCGGTTTCAATCGGCGTAACTTACGCTACCGTTGGCGCGTCGCCAAACCCGACACTCCTTCCCTTCCAGCCATGGCCAAGAAGAAAGCCGAACACCAGACCGACACCGACTACGCCCAGGATCCCGTCAATGCGAAACTGTCTGCCGAGGACAAGATCGATCTCCTCCGCCAGATGGTCCGGATCCGTCGCTTCGAGACCGTCTCGCTGAAGTACTATCAGCAAGGCAAGATGGGCGGTTTCCTCCACCTCTACATCGGACAGGAATCCGTCGCTGTCGGTACCATCTCTCTCTGCGGAGAAAACGATCACATCATCACCGCCTATCGCGATCACGGCCACGCCCTCTCGGTCGGCATGTCGATGAACGAGTGCATGGCCGAGCTCTTCGGGAAGAAGACCGGTTGCTCGAAGGGCAAGGGCGGCTCGATGCACTACTTCGCTCCCGACAAGAACTACTGGGGCGGTCACGGGATCGTCGCCGGACAGACCCCGCTCGGTGCCGGGCTCGCCTTCGCACTGAAATACAAGGGCCTCAAAGGTTGCTGCCTCTGCTACCTCGGCGACGGCGCCGTCAACCAGGGCGCCTACCACGAGGCACTCAACCTGGCCGAACTCTGGGACCTGCCGGTCATCTACGTCATCGAGAACAACGGCTACTCCATGGGCACCTCGCAGGAGCGCTCCAGCGCCCATCCCGAGATCGGTCTCGCGGCCCGGGCCGAAGCTTATGGAATGGAGTGGGACCAGATCAACGGGGAGAACCTCTACGAGGTGCGCGCCCGCACCCAGGTCGCCATCGACCGCGCCCACAACGAGGGACGGCCCACCGTGATCGAGATCGACACCTATCGCTACAAGGGTCACTCCGTCGCCGACGCCAACGCCGAGAAGTACCGGACCAAGGAAGAGATCCAGAAGTACATGAACGAGCACGATCCGCTCACCCTGTGGAAGGATCAGCTCGTCAGCGAAGGCGTCGTCACCGAGGACGATTTCAAGGCGATGATGAAGGAAGCCGGCGAGGAAGCCGAGGCCGCCGCCCGCTTCGCTCAGCAGAGTGATTTCCCCGACGAATCCGAGATTCTCGACGACGTCTACTGGGAGGTCGACAACGACACCGAGGCCGGCAACACCGGACGCCACTTCTTCCACTGACCCGACAGGGTTGCGTCACCGACCAGACCCTGTTCGGTCCTGGCCAACCCATCTTCCCTTTCGCACCTTTCACCTTCCCACTCGAATTTCACCATGCGCGAAATCACCTATCGCCAAGCTCTCAACGAAGCGCTCGACGAGGAACTCGCCCGCGACGAGAACGTCTGCATCATCGGCGAGGAAGTCGCCCAGTACAACGGCGCCTACAAGGTCACCGAAGGACTCTGGGACAAGTGGGGCGACAAGCGCGTCATCGACGCCCCCATCTCCGAGGCCGGCTTCATCGGCATGGGCATCGGCGCCAGCATGCTGGGTATCCGCCCGGTCATGGAGCTGATGTTCTTCTCCTTCGCCTACGTCGCCTTCGACCAGATGATGAACAACGCGGCCACCGTCCGCTACATGTCCGGTGGTCTCATCAACGTGCCCATCGTCGTCCGCGGTCCGGCCAACGGTGGCACCAATGTCGGCGCCACCCACTCCCACACCCCGGAGAACATCTTCGCCAACATGCCCGGCCTCAAGGTCGTCAGCCCGGCGACGCCCCGCGACGCAAAGGGACTCCTCAAGCAGTCCATCCGCGACAACGACCCGGTCTATTTCATGGAGAACACCCTCCTCTACGGCGAGAAGGGACCCGTACCGGAAAACGACGAACTGCCCGACGGCGAACTCCTCATCCCCCTCGGCAAGGCCGAGGTGAAGAAGGAAGGCGCCGACCTCTCCCTCATCGCCCACGGCCGCGCCGTCATCACCTGCCTCAAGGCCGCGGAAATTCTCCAGGCCGAGCACGGCATCGACGCCGAGGTGGTCGATCTCCGCTCCATCCGTCCGCTCGATGAGGAGACCATCCTGGAATCGGTCCGCAAGACCAACCGCGCCGTCTACGTCGAAGAGAACAAGCCTTTCTGTGGGGTCGGCGCGCAGATTGCTTCGATGATCCAGGAACAGGCCTTCGACTATCTCGACGCGCCAGTGCTCCGCATCAGCAGCATCGACTCGCCCGCCATCTACAGTCCGCCCCTGGAAAAGAAGCAGCTCCCCTACCCCGAGCTCGTCGTCGAACGAGCCCTCAGCATCTGCTGAGAAAAAAGCGTTCCCCCCCGAATTCCCGCCAACGAGCCACAAGATCGACACCTTTCCGAACTTGTCTCCCCGTCTCCAACCTGTTTCCTGATTTCTCCCGATGCCGAACTACATCGAAATGCCCAAGCTGAGCGACACCATGACCGAGGGCACCCTGGTCAAGTGGCTCAAGAAGGAAGGCGACGCCGTCGCCATGGACGAAGCGATCGCCGAGGTCGAAACCGACAAGGCGACCATGGAGATGCAGAGTTTCGACGAAGGCATCCTCCACAAGATCTACGTGAAGGAGGGCGAAGCCGTCCCGCTCGGCGCCAAGCTGGCCCTGCTGCTCGAGGAGGGCGAGGAACCCCCCGCCGACGCCGACAGCCCGCCCCAGGATTCGCCCTTCGAAGTGGTCGATTCGGAGGACGAAGACAAGGGTGGCGCGGAGGAAAAGTCCGAAGCCGGCAAGGAAGAACCCAAGGCTGACTCCGATTCGTCATCGGGAGATTCCGGCGACCGCATCAAAGCTTCCCCGTTAGCCAGGAAGATCGCCGAGGAAAAGGGAGTCGATCTTTCCGCCGTCGAGGGCACCGGGCCCGGCGGTCGCATCGTGAAGAAGGACGTCCTTTCCGCCGAGGGCGGTTCCGGGAAGAAGTCCGCGCCGGTGTCCAAGACCCGGCCCGCTCCCGCCGCCGCCGAGGACCAGCGCATTCCCCTTACCGGCATGCGTCGCGTCATCTCCGAGCGCCTGCTGGAAAGCAAGACGACCATCCCCCATTTCTACCTGCACATCGAGATCGACGCGGCGCCCCTGATGGCGGCCCGCAAGCAGATCAACGCCGAGTCCGAGAAGACGGGCGGCAACAAGTACACGGTCAACGATTTCGTTCTCAAGGCCGCCGTCAAGGCCGCCACCACCGTGCCCGCCGTGAATGCTTCCTTCGACGGGGACGCCATCGTCCAGTACGGCGACGTCCATTTGGCCGTGGCCGTGGCCGTCGACCAGGGCCTGGTCACGCCCGTCATCCGCACCGCCCAGCATCTCTCGCTCGAGGAACTCAGCGTGGAGATGAAGGAACTCGCCGAGAAAGCCCGCACCAAGAAGCTCGCTCCCGACGAGATGCAGGGCGGCACCATGACCATCTCGAACCTGGGTTCCTACGGCATCGATTCCTTCGACGCCATCATCAACCCGCCCCAGTCGCTCATCCTGTCCGTCGGCGCCATCGTCAAGAAGCCGGTCGTCAACGAACGCGACGAGATCGTCCCCGGTCTCCGCATGAACATCGGCCTCAGCGGCGACCACCGCGTGGTCGATGGCGCCGTCGGGGCGGAATACCTGGCCGCCCTCCGCAAGTACCTCGAGCAGCCCATTCTCGGTCTCCTCTGATCCCTGATCCTCCCGATCACCGACCTTTCTCCGATTCCCGATTTCACCTTTTCCGAACCATGGCCAAATACGACCTCATCGTCATCGGCGGCGGCCCCGCCGGCTACGTCGGCGCCATCCGCGCCGCCCAGCTCGGCAAGAAAGTCGCCTGCGTGGAAAACGACCGCGCCGGCGGCACCTGCCTGAACTGGGGCTGCATTCCCACCAAGGCGCTGCTGCAGAACGCGCTCATGTACCAGAACCTGAAGCACAATGCGGAAGACTTCGGGATCAAGATCCAGGGCCTCGACTACGACTGGGAAAAGATCATCGGCCGCTCCCGCAACGTGTCCAACAAGCTGGCCGGCGGCATTGAGTTCCTCTTCAAGAAGAACAAGGTCGACTACCTCCGGGGCACCGGTTCGCTGGCGGGGGAAAAGAAGGTCGCCGTCGAGGATGGTGACGGAAACACCGAGACCCACGAGGCCGATCACATTCTCCTCGCCACCGGCTGCCGGGCGCGCGACCTGCCCTTCCTCAAGTTCGATGGCGAGAAGGTCATCGGCGCCCGCGAAGCCATGCTCCTGAAGGAGCAGCCGAAGGAAATGCTCATCATCGGCGCCGGCGCCATCGGGGTCGAGTTCGCCTATTTCTACAACGCCTTCGGCACCAAGGTCACCATCGTGGAGATGATGGATCACCTCCTCCCCGTGGAGGACACCGAGGTCAGCCAGGCCCTCGAGAAATCCTTCAAGAAACAGGGCATCGGATTCCACCTCGGCACCAAGACCACCGACGCCAAGGTCACCGAGAACGGCGTCGAGCTGACCGTGGAACCGAAGGACGGCGGCGAGGCCACCACCCTGACCGGCGACGTCTGCCTGGTGGCGGTCGGCGTCGGCGCGGTCCTGCCGGGCGGTTGCGACGATCTCAAGCTGACGGACCGTGGTTTCGTCGAGACCAACGAGAAGTACGAGACCAACATGCCCGGAGTAAAGGCCGCCGGCGACCTCATCGGGCCGCCCTGGCTGGCGCACGTGGCCAGCTTCGAAGCCATCCATGCGGTCGAGTCGATGTTCGACCCGGACCACAAGTCCAAGAAGGTGGAAATTTTTCCCGGCTGCACCTACTGCCATCCGGAAGTCGCCAGCATCGGCCTGACCGAACGCGCCTGCCAGGAGAAGGGGCTCGACTACAAAGTCGGAAAGTTCCCCTTCCAGGCCAGCGGTCGCGCCCTTGCCGCTGGTGAACCGGAAGGTTTCGTGAAGCTGATCTACGGCGAGAAATACGGCGAGCTGCTCGGCGCCCACATCATTGGCGGCGAAGCCACCGAGATGATCGCCGAGATGGGCCTGGCCCTCACCCTCGAGGCCACCTGGGAAGAGCTGGAAAACACCATCCACGCCCACCCCACCCTCTCCGAGGCCATCCACGAGGCCACCAGCGACGCTTTCGGCCACGCGATCCACATCTGAGGAGGGGCTCCTCGGGTCACGCCACCACGGCGTTCGTCGCTTTGCCGTTCCGGAAGAGCAGGCTCCGTCCTGCCCGGGCGTTGGAGCGTGTGTTCATGTTTCACGGCAGCGAGCCGAGGACGGAGCCCGCTCCTCCGGAATTCACCGCCCCCCACCTCCCGGAATCTTTTTCGCCTTTTTTTGAATCGCGACGGATCTCGCGCGTCGAATTCTACAAGGCCCGGTGAAATCGTGGACGGTGAGGCATTCCCATCCCTTCCGACGATCCGCACACCCCATGTCGCGACGCCCTCGGATTCTCGGACCGTTCCTCAAAGACGCGTAACCCAACCCAAGAAACCAGAAACGATCCATTCACCATGAAAACCTTGCTCGCCATCGCCGCCGCCACCGCGACCCTGTTCGCCTTCGGCACTCCCGACGCCCAGGCTGGAGACCGCTGCCGGGTCCACTCCACCTGTCATCAATGCCACCAGCCGGTCTATTCCTACTACCGACCCGTCCGCTACATCAGCCACACGCCCGTCTACGGTTGGGTGCCGGCCCTGCACAGCGGTTGCCGCAGCCAAAGCCACGGCGCGGTCTCGAGCGGCGTCACCGTTCGGGTCTACACCGGACCGCGCACGACCGGCTATCACAACTACGGCTACCGCAGCGTCCCCTCCCATCGCAGCGTCTACAGCACCCGTTCGCTCCGCGACTACCACGTTCACCGCTCGTTTCCGACCACCCGCTACCGCTCGTTCAGCACCTGTCGCTGAACGAGTTACGGGAATTCCCGGAACATTTTCCCGAAAAATCGAAATTTTTTCTGCGTTTTTTCTAAGAAAGCCTCCGGGTGCCCCGTTCTAGGGGTGTTGATTGGAAATCACATTCAAGTTTGTTGGTTGATTCGATTCGTTTGACTCCCCCCAAACAGCCCTGATGGGAACTTCCCCTCCCACAGGACTTCCCTGCTGACACCGCGCCCTGTCGACCGTTCTTCGGCAGGGCGCGGTTGTTTTTTGCACCCTTGTCACCGGCCGAGGAACCGGCGAACTGTTTCCAGGGAATTCGTCCACTCCCGCTGAAGAAACCCCGCGCTCCCAGCTCCTCGCCCTCCCCCCGCATTCATGCATCCGCCGCGCCCGCGTCCGATCGCGCCTCTTTCCTTTCCCCTTCTCCTGGTCGCCACCATGGCCACGATCCTTCCGTCAGGCCTCCGATCCACCGAACCGGAACGAACGGCCGCTGAACCTTCCACCTTCGCGCCCCTGGCTCTCCTTCCCGAGAATCCCCGCTATTTCCAGTTCCGCGGCAAACCCTCCCTCCTTCTCACCAGCGGCGAACACTACGGCGCGCTGCTCAACGCCGATTTCGATTTCGAGACCTACTTCGCCACCCTCGCCGCCGACGGTTTCAACCTGACGCGGGTGTTCAGCGGGGTCTATTGCGAGCCCGAGGGCGCCTTCAAGATCGCCCGCAACACCCTGGCGCCCGTCGCCGGAAAACTGGTCGCGCCTTTCCTTCGAACCGATGTTCCCGGCTACGCCAACGGGGGAAACAAGTTCGACCTTTCCCGCTGGAATCCCGCCTACTTCGAGCGCCTTCACGCCCTCATGGAAAGCGCTTCCCGCCACGGCATCGTCGTCGAGTTCGTCTTCTTCTGCCCCTTCTACAAGACCGAGATGTGGCAGCTCAGTCCCCTTCATCCCGAAAATCACCTCGATCCCCTGCCCGCTCCCGACGGCGACCCCAACCAGATCTGGAGCCTCGACCGCAGCGGATCCTACCTCGAGGTGCAGGAACGCTTCGTCCGCAAGATCGTCGGCGAGCTGAATGGGTATGACAATCTCTACTACGAGGTCTGCAACGAACCCTACCAGCGCCACCTGCCGCGGGACTGGCACGATCACATCGCCGAGACCATCGTCGCTGCCCAGCGGGAGCTGTCGAACCAACATCTCGTCTCCTGCAACGTCGCCAACCATGGCGACGGGGAAAAGGCCATCGTTCACGACCCGCATCCCGCCTACTCCATCTTCAATTTCCACTACTCCAATCCCCCGACCGAGGTGACCAACAACTGGCACCTCGGGAAACCGATCGGCGACAACGAAACCGGCTTCGACGGCCAGGAGAACCGACCCTACCGCACCGAGGCCTGGGAGTTCCTCCTCGACGGAGGCGCGCTCTTCAATCACCTCGACTACTCCTTCGCCGCAGACGGTCACGAGGACGGCACCTTCGATTATCCCGATCACCAACCCGGCGGCGGCAACGCCACGCTTCGGAAGCAGTTCGCCCTCTTGAAGAGAACGGTCGAAAGCTGCGACATCCCCTCGCTGCGCCCGCTCGAGACCGCCCAGGTCATAAGAAGTCCGATCCCGAAGAAAACCCGCGTCCGCGTTCTCGGCGACGGAGCCCGCCACTGGATCCTCTACAGCACCGACACCGGACCCGAACGCCAGGTCACGCTCGATCTCGTGCTTCCGCCCGGAAACTACACCCTCGACTGGATCGATCCGGTCGCCGCGAACATCGCCCGCACCGATCGCCTGACCTTCACCGATGTCGGGCCTCGTGCGGTTACCTCGCCGAACCTGCCCGAGGACTTCGCCCTCAAGATCACGAAAGAGACCGCGAATTGAACGAGGGCGTCACCCTCCGCAAACACCACGCGCCACGGCGGGAGCCAGCCCGCCTCTTCCCACGCGATTCCTAGGCCAGGAGATACCGCATCGCCTCCCAGGCCTTGCCGACTTTGCCCTCGTCCTCGCTGTTCTTCGCCAGCATGGTGAACCCGTAGAGACACTTGATCCGATGGGTCAGGGCCGCGCCGAACTGCACCGAGTCGCGGTGAGCCCAGTACTCCGGGCTCAGCGGATCCTCGTCCACCTTCGCCAGGGGTCCCTCCTCCTCGTCCAGAATCGGCAGGCAACGCAGGAGCCGCAGGTGATGCCGGTGCGCCGCCAGACCGCGCTCGGCCAACTCGGGAAACCCCTGGTCGTTCAACTCGATCAGGGCCGCGGCGTGATCGATGAGGTGATGCAGTCCACCGAACCCGGTTCTGCGATGCGGCACGATGGCGATCACCTCGTCCAGTGTCTCGTCCACCATTCCGGCGAGGGAATCATAGGTCGGTTCGGGCACGCCATCGACTTTCACCGCCCCGCCGTTCTTCCATCCTTTTTCTTTCCCGAAAAAGCCGCGACCCGGGCCCTGGTTGTCGAAGGTCGCCATCAGTTTCTGCAGCCCCTCGACCACCATCGGCGCGCCGAATTCCGGATGATCACGGAGACCGCGAATCGCGATCGAGGCGAAGATCGTGTTGTGACCGCTCTGGCGCGTCTGGTCGATGTTCTTCGCCAGCGCTTCCGCGACCACACCGGCCGCGAGATCGCCCTTGGCCGCGTCGGGCGCCTCCAGTTCCGCCGGCGCGAAGAGGTCGGCGATGGTCACCCCGGCCTTCTCCGCTTTGAACCAGATCGCTTCCTCGCCGCCGATGATCCGTTCCAGGTCGCGCTCGATCGCGAACCGCACGCCGATCGGCAGGTCGGTGCGGAGTTCCCCGAAGAAATACCCCGCCATCAAGGCCGATCCCAGGTGTCCCGCCATGCCGTTGGCCCGATGCGCCCGTGACAAGCCGACCAGGCCGCGCCGGAGATAGACGAAATCGATCATGACTTCACCGTAACCCGACGCCCCCGCTTTCCCAAGCCGGAAACACGCGTGCGCCCCGGCGCGAATCAGCCGAAAAACCCGTCACCGGAACCGTTTTTTCCACTGGAAAACAAAACCGGCTTGATCTATTTTCCCCGCCTTGCTTCCCGGGACTTCGGTCCCGGAAAACCGCCTGGCGGTTTCGAGAGCGAGAGATGGTGGCAGTAGCTCAGTGGTAGAGCCCCGGTTTGTGGTACCGGTTGTCGCGGGTTCGATCCCCGTCTGCCACCCCACTCTCCCTCCCCCGTCCGCCTCGCCGCAAGATTTCGGAAACCTCCCCCTTCCGTCTTTCGACCCGAACCGTTCCGCGTTTCCAGCGAAAGCGGGACGCTGCGCCCCCGGCGGTGTCCTTCCACCCGACAAGACACCCGTTCCCCCGAACAACCGCCGCCCGGACGCCTGCCCATGGAGTCAATCGAGCAACGCATCGAATACAAGTTCGCCAACTCGCTCCTGTTGGCGGAAGCGCTCACGCACCCGAGTCTCGCCTACGAGACCAACCGCCCGCACTTCGACAACCAGCGGCTCGAGTACCTCGGCGACGCCGTCCTCCAGCTGATCCTCACCGAGAAGCTGTTCAGCATGTTCCCGGGCTTCAGCGAGGGACGCCTTACCAAGCTGCGCAGCCGGCTCGTGTCCCGCGACGCCCTCTGCCGATACGCCGACACCATCAACCTCGGGGAATACCTCCTCCTCGGCAAAGGCGAGGCCTCGTCCGGCGGCCGCGACCGCGCCTCCAACCTGGCGGATGCCATCGAGGCGCTCATCGGCGCGATCTATCTCGACGGCGGTTACGAACCCGCCCGCGACGTCGTCCTCCGCTTCTGCACGGAAATGCTCGAGCACGTCGCCGAGGAACCCGAGGAGGTCAATCCCAAGGGCCAGCTCCAGGAAATTCTTCAGGCCATTTCCCCCGTCAGTCCCGCCTACCGCATCCTCAAGCAGGAAGGACCCGACCACCTGAAGACTTTCACCGCCTCGGTGGAATGGAACGGACACCAGCTCGGCCTCGGCAACGGCCGCAGCAAGAAGGAAGCCGAGATCGAGGCCGCCCTTGATGCCCTCGACGGGCGTCACTGGGAGACGGTCGAATCCGCGGCCGCAGAAAGCCGTGAACAACTTGCGAACGGGCCGGAAATTCCGTGAAGGTTTCGTCACTGTTCACGATTTCCGGTGCTTCTCCGGCTCTCCCGCGCCGAATATTCACACCCTCCCATTCAGCTCAACCCTCTCGGGTTCAGCACCTTACCCGGTTCATTCGCGGTTGTTCACGCCTATAAGAAGAAGAAAAATTCGATTCAAAAATTCTTTTCTTCTTCCGAGGGGGTGAACAAGTCGCGCGAGGTTCGGCGCTCATTTCACCAGGTGAGCCCGGGCCGCATCGACGACCGTCTCGACCTCGATCTTCGACAAGTCCTTCTCCGGAGCGCGCAGGGTGGTGACCCCCGGATTCCTCGGCGCCCACAGGGCCGGATCGGTGGGACCGAACAACAGCACTGCCGGAATGCCGCAGGCGGCCGCCAGGTGGGAGATGCCGCTGTCGTGGCCGAGGAACAGCGAGCACCGTTGCAGCAGCGCGCCGAGCACCGGGAGCGGCAGGTGGACGGCGTGGAGATGCGGGAGC
>JAUIGT010000181.1 GCA_030432615.1 Verrucomicrobiia bacterium | reverse complement strand
TCGGTGGCGGTGGCGATGAAAGTGCACCCCTACCTGCTGATGATCCCCGCCACCCTGTCGGCCTCGTGCGCCTTCATGATGCCGGTGGCCACGCCCCCGAACGCCATCGTGTTCGGCAGCGGACGACTGCGGATCGCCGACATGGCGAAGATCGGGCTGCTCATCAACCTGATCGGGATCCTGGTGATCACCGCGCTTTTCTACACCATGGGATTCTGGGCATTTCACATCGATCCCTCGTCGATGCCCGACTGGGCGGCACCGGCCACGAAACCGGTCGGAGAGGGCGGCTGAGGATTCGGACAGGGTTTCGCCCCCACTGAATCGGTGATAGTTTTCCCGTCACCCCCCTGACACGGACGACAATCCCTTGAGAACAGGCAGGCGCCCGTGGCGCTCCCCGAAAACCCCTTTCTTCGAGACATGAAACGTTCCCTCCTCCTCTGCTCGCTGGCCGCCGTGATGCCGCTGGCGACCGCAGTCCGTCTGTCGGCCCAGGATGTGCCCGTGCCCGCGGAACCCACGAATCTTCCCGATCCGGCTCCTCAGGCCGATCCATCTCCCGTGACCGGCCCGGCCGACGCCGCCGATCCGGCGGAAACCGCCCCGGGTCTCGCCCCCGCTCCCGAGGTCACCCAACCAGCCCACGCCGCGTGGCATGTCGACTACCAAGCCGCGCGCAAGAAGGCCATCGAGCAGGGGAAACATCTCCTCCTCCTCTTCACCGGCTCGGACTGGATTCCGCTCTGCCGCATTTTCGATCGCGACATCCTCAACCAGCCGGACTTCATCGAGGCCGCGACCGAGAAATTCGTCCTCGTCCGCTTCGATTTCCCCAAGGAAAAACGGCTGCCCCCTCCCGTGGCCGCCCAGAACCAGATGTTCATGCGCGCCTACCGGGTTTCGGCCTTTCCCACCCTCTTCCTGACCGACACCGACGGCCGTCCCTACGGAATCAACGGCTACCAGTCGGTGACCCCGGCCAACTACGGCAAGATCATCACGGACATGCGGCAGATGGGTGCCCTGCGCGACCAGTATTTCGAGAAGGCCGACCAGGCGACAGGGGTGGAGAAAGCCAAGATGCTGGTGAAGGGCGTGCCCGACCTGCCGGGCAACCTCTCCGCCCGCTACTATCGCCCCCAGCTCGAGACCATCATCGCCAACGATCCCAGCGACGAGACCGGCAAGGTGGAGAAGTGCAAGCGGCTCATCGCCGACGTCGAGTATGCCGACCGGATGCAGAAACTCGAGCAACAGGTGGAGTGGTCGAAGATGCTCGACCTGACCGACGCCTACATTCGCGAGAACAACCTCCAGGGCACCGAGCGCCAGCAGGCCATGTTCAACAAGGTCGGAGTTTTCCAGAAGCAGGGCAACCTGCCCGAGATCGTCCGCACCCTGCTGGAAATCGTGTCCATCGACGAGAAGAGCCCGCAGGGTCAGCGCGCCCAGGCCTCCCTGGATCGATTGCGGACCCACAAGCTGGAGGAAGAGCTTTCCCCCCGCTGAGAACCGCGCTATCTTTTCCCGCTGTCGCCGGAGGCGAGTTTCCCTCGCCCTTGGCGACGGGTTGTGTTGCATCGACGGGTCGCGCCGAAATCGATCAACCCATCCCTCGAACCCCATGCTTTCCCCGCGTTTCCTGCGCCTCCCGGGTGCGGCCCTCGCCGCCTGCCTGACGATCGGCTGCGCCTCCAAGCCGAAGTATGCCGAGATCGGCTACGACGAGGCGAAACTGGCGACTCCGCCGCACAACATGTCGGCCCACGACTATCCCTTCGACGACGATGGCACCTATCGGAAGGACTGGGTCACCGACAAGAACGCGAAGCGCGATCGGCGCTGGCTCCCGGGCCGGAGTTCCACTCCCACCCCGCAGCCGACGCCTCCGCCAACCGTCGCCCAGGCCCCGCCTCCGCAGTATCCCTCCCAGCCTCCCCGGCAGGCCTATACCCCGCCGCCGCCACCGCGACCCGCTCCCACCCCGGCACCGGCGCCCGCGCCGAAACCCCAGGCCCGCTACCACACCGTGGCCAAGGGCGACACCCTCTTTTCCCTCAGCCGCCGCTATGGCGTTTCCGTCGGCCAGTTGAAAGCGACCAACGGACTGACCTCCGACATGATCCGCATCGGCCAGACATTGCGGGTTCCGTGACCCGCCCTACCAGGAAACCCCGGGCTGTCCCTGGCTGCGCCGGTAGTTGTTGTAGGCGAGAAAGCCGAAGAAGAAAGCCACGAACAGCATGCCCGTGGTCAGGGCGAGGATCGCCAACACCCCGGCGGTGACCGCGCCGACGATCGGCACCACCCCGGGCTTCTTGTTGCTCATGAAGGCCTCGAAAATCCGTCCGCCATCGAGTGGGAGAATGGGCATCAGGTTGAGCACGGTCCAGAAACCGTTCACCCAGAGCAAATCGAGAATGACGAGTCGCCCGACGTCGGACTGCTTCGGCAGCGGCGTGAACCAGGCCAGGATCAGGGCGACACCGAACAGGCAGATGCTGGCGGCGGGACCCGCGGCACTGATCCACATGTCCTGGTGACGGGTGTAGCGACCGCCGCTGCTGCAGAGGCCTCCCATGCTGTAGAGATCGATCCGCGGCCGGCCACCGTATTTCCGGAAGGCCTGGGCGTGGCCGAGTTCATGCCAGAGGATGGACACGAACACCACCCCCATCCAGACCGCGAGATGGAGGAACATCTCCCTCCCCTGCATGCCGAGCGCGCCGCTCAACAACGCCGAAACCAGCCAGAACGACCAGTGGACCTGGACCGGGTAGCCGAGCAGGGAAAAGCGCCACATGATCGACCGGGACAGAAAAACCCGGTCCGCCGCCTCGCCTCGGGAGCGAAAAGTCGGCGGACCGGAAAAGGGAAATCGTCAGATGAACTCGTTGATGAGATTCTCCAGCATTTCCTGGCGACCACTGACGGTGGTCGGTTCGCCATTCTCAAGGGTGTAGGCCTCGAGTTCCTCGAAGCCGACCTCGCCCTTCTCGATCCGGGAGCCGATACCGGAATCGTAGCTGGAGTAGCGCTCCTTGCGGAAGGCCTCCCAGCGACCGTCCTCGAGGATCGCGTGGGCGATCTTGAGTCCGCGGGCAAAGGCATCCATCCCGCCGATGTGGGCGTGAAAGAGATCGACCGGCTCGAAACTCTCGCGGCGCACCTTGGCGTCGAAGTTGAGACCGCCGGTGGTGAATCCGCCGGTGCGGAGCAGCACCAGCATCATCTGGGTGGTCAGGTAGATGTCGGTCGGAAACTGGTCGGTGTCCCAGCCGATGAGTTCGTCACCGGTGTTGGCATCGACCGAACCCAGCGCACCCGCCGCGGCGGCCACTTCCATCTCGTGCCACATGCTGTGACCGGCGAGCGTGGCGTGGTTCGTCTCCAGGTTGAGCTTGAGGTGCCCCATGAGGTCGTGCTCACGCAGGAAATTCAGGCAGGCGGCGGAGTCGGAATCGTACTGGTGGGTGGAGGGTTCCCGCGGCTTCGGCTCGATGTAGAACTGGCCCTCGAAACCGATCTTCTTCTTGTAGTCCACCGCCATGTGGAGGAAGCGGGCAAGGTGATCCAGTTCGCGACCGATGTCGGTGTTGAGCAGCGTGGCGTAGCCTTCGCGACCGCCCCAGAAAGTGTAGCCCTGGCCACCGAGACGGTGGGTGACGTCGATGGCCTTCTTCACCTGCGCGGCGGCGTAGGCGAAAACGTCCGCGTAGGGCGAGGTGGCCGCGCCCTGGTTGTAGCGCTCGTGGGCGAAGAGGCAGGCGGTGCCCCAGAGCAGCTTGATGCCGGTCTCGTTCTGGGCCTTTTCCAGTTCGTCGGCCACGGCGTCGAGCGCGGCGTTGGATTCCTCGAGATTGCCGCATTCCGGCGCCACGTCGCGATCGTGGAAGCAGTAATACTCGATGCCGCATTTCTGCATGAATTCGAACATCGCCCAGACGCGCTTCTGGGCGTTCTCCACCGAGTTGCTGCCATCATCCCACGGACGCTGGGCGGTAGGACCGCCAAAGGGGTCGGCGAGGCCGTTGCGCATGGTGTGCCAGTAGGCGCAGGCGAACCGGAAATGGTCCTTCATCGCCTTGCCTCCGACGATCTCGTCGGCGTTGTAGTGCTTGAAGGCGAGCGGGTTCTTCGAACCGGTGCCTTCATATTCGATCTTGGGGATTTGAGGGAAGAATTCGTCGCTCATGGCGTCCGATTCTCGACCCGGAGCCGGTCGGGTCAAGTGGAAACGGCCGCCACCGCTACAAACGCGATCCCGCATTGTAGCGGCAACGGAGCTTGATTCGGGCCAGCCTTCCCCGGTAGCCTTCAGATGCATTGCAATGGCCGTTTTCTTCTTTTTCATCATCGTTGTCGCCGCCGTGATCGCCGTCTCGGTCTGGAAGGAACGGCGCAAACACACTCATTCCCTTTTCGCCATCGCGGCCACGCGTCTCGGACTCCAGGTGTCGAACGATCCGTCCGTCCTGCGATGGCCGTGGCTCTACGGCGAGTTCGACGACATCCGGGTCGATGTGCGCCCGTTTTCCCGCAATCGGAATGGAACCCGCACCACCTGGACGGGCTATCGACTCTCCTTTCCCGATCCGATCGCGGTGTCGTTCGCCGGCGAAGACGATCCCCGGCGCCGGGTGATGGCCCGGCT
This sequence comes from Verrucomicrobiia bacterium, assembly GCA_030432615.1. Lineage (GTDB taxonomy): Bacteria > Verrucomicrobiota > Verrucomicrobiia > Verrucomicrobiales > DEV007 > JAEUHH01. The sequence continues at coordinate 6,253 of JAUIGT010000181.1, read as the reverse complement.
CACCAATCGCTTCGCCGAATGCGCCATCAGCGACGATGAACTCTTCTGCGCCCATTCGACGCTGGCGGAGGATTCCAACCGCATCGTGTCCGACGTCGAGTTTCTCCTCGACGCCGCCCGCGAGTTGATCCGGGAACACGACAAGGCGATGAACGCGCTTCCCGACCCATCCTCCGAAACCGAGAAACGCGAGGACACGCCGCCCCCGCCCCTTCCCGGCCGCCGCGAGGAACCGGAGGCGCCGGTCGAGCCGATCCGGGAAACCGTGGAAGCGAAAGCGTCGCCGTTTTTCGAAGTCGATCTCGAGAAGGCGATCAGCAACCAGGTCGGGTCCCTTTCGGTTCCGACGCCCGAGAAAAAAGTCGAGCCCGAGCCGGAGTCGGAACCAGCGACGGAGGAGGAATCTTCGCCCCCGTCCGAATCGGACGCGGAACCGACCGATGAGAAGCCCGCCGCCAAGGCTCCCGAACCTCCGTCAGGTTCGCTGGGAGCCGCGGCGAAACACCTGTTCGACACCGGCCTCAATCATTTCGAGACCGGGCGCGCCTTCGAAAGCGAATACCAGGGACGAAGCCTGGAGGGAACGGGCGTCCTGCGACGAGTGGAGCGCTTTTCCCACGACCGCTACTTTGGCCGCGGCCCGGGCTTCATCGCCGAGGTGGAACTCCGGGCACTCGAGAACGCCACGGGCGGGCTCGCCCACGTCACCGGCCTGGTGCAATTGCCGGGAGCGGAAGAAACCGGGCTCGATCTCAGCCAGTGGCGGGAGCGCCTCGGCGAAGAGGTGCTCGTCTGTGGCACCCTGGTTCACTGCGATCCGTTCTCCGGAAAGATCCATCTCCGCGATGGGCTCGTCGATGCCCCGCGGGCGGTGTAGGCGAGCGGCAGCGACAAGAAGATCACGCCGGTCGAAACCGTTCCTCTTTCCAAGGGTCCGCGGTGTCACTGTAGCCACGCCTCTCCCAGTAGCCGGGCTCGTCCTCGGCGCGAAACTCGATTGTCTTGACGAATTTCGCGCTCTTCCACCCGTAGAACTGAGGAATCACCACCCGCACCGGACCGCCGTGCCGAACCGGCAGCGGCTCGCCATCGAGCGAGTCCGCGAGCAGCACTCCGTCGCCTCTCAGGGACTCCGCCGGCACGTTGGTGGTGTAGCCGTCGTAGCTGGTGAACAGGACGAAACGAGCCTCGGACCGCGGTCGGACCCGCTCGAGGACGACGGAAAACGGCACCCCTCCCCAGGCGGCATCGAGCACCGACCAGGTGGTGACGCAGTGGAAATCGCTGGTGGCCTTCACCCGCGGCAGCGCGGCGAAGGTCTCCCAGTCGAGGGTGACGGGATCTTCGACCAAGCCGCCGATCTCCAGCCGCCACTCGGACTTCGGGATGTCGGGCCGGATGCCCAGATCGAGCACGGGGAACTTCTCCTTGGCCGCGTGCTGTCCCGGCGGCAAACGGCGAGCAGCCTCCTCTTCGGACAGGTCGCTGGTCATGACAGGTCCGTGCAGCAGGGACAGGGCTGCACCCAGTGACCGGGCGCGACTTCCTTGAGCGACAGGTCCATGCCCACGCTCTCAGGCCAACGGGGATGGCTCATGCGGTGTCCGAAGGCGCAGCCCTCGGGCGGATCGATGGGCGAAGGCACGTCCCCCTCCAATAGTTCGCGCTCCACTTTCGCCGTCGGGTCGGCGACGGGGATCGCGGAGATGAGCGCCTTGGTGTAGGCATGACGCGGGTTCTCGTAGATGGAGTCGGCGTCGGCCATTTCCACGATCTTGCCCAGGTACATGATGGCCACGCGATCGGACACGTGCTTCACCACGGCGAGATCGTGGGCGATGAAGAGGTAGGCGAGCCCGAAGTCCTCCTGGAGTTCCATCAGGAGATTCAGCACCTGGCTCTGAACGGTTCGTCACAGAGGATGAGCTTGGGATTCAGCGCCAGGGCCCGGGCGATGCCGATGCGCTGCCGCTGCCCGCCGGAAAATTCGAAGGAGAAACGGCTGCCGGCCGACTCGCTGAGGCCGACTCGCTCGAGGAGTTCGGCGACCCGCTTGCGTCGCTCCGCCCGGGTACCGACTTTCTGGATCACCAGCGGTTCCTCGATGATGTCGCGAACGGAGTGCCGGGGATTGAGTGACTCGGCCGGGTCCTGGAAGATCATCTGCAGTTCGCGCCGCAGCGGCTTCAACGCTCCCATGCCGAGATGGGTGATGTCGTGCCCGTCGAAGACGATCCTCCCGTCGGTCGGCTTCAGCAGGCGCGCCGCCGCCTTGGCCAGCGTCGATTTTCCGCACCCCGATTCACCGACCAGTCCCACGGTCTCGCCTTCGGCGACGGTCAGGGAGACGCCATCCACCGCCTTGCACGCCCCCACCGGGCGCAGGAACACCCCGCCCTTGACCGGGAAGTGCATCTTCAGATTCTCGACGGTCAGCAGCGGTTTCATCCCTGGTAACAGAACGGACATTTCTCGACCCAGTGCCCCGGTTTCACCTCTTCGAAAGGCGGGCGCTCGTTCTTCGATTTCTCGTCGTGCTCGACATCGGCCCGGGTCGAGAACCGGCAGCCCGAGGGCATCTCGTCGAGCGCCGGCACGTTGCCCCGGATGGTGGGCAGCTTCGTCTTCCGCTCCCGATCGAGCCGGGGGATCGATCGCAGCAAACCCTTGGTGTAGGCGTGGAGCGGGTCGGAAAAGAGATCGACCGCCGGAGCCCACTCGACCACCCGACCGCCGTACATCACGACCACGTCGTCGCAGTTCTCCGCGATCACCCCGAGGTCGTGGGTGATGAGAATGACGGCCATGCCCATCTCTTCCTGGAGATCCTCGATCAGGGCCAGGATCTGCGCCTGCACGGTGACGTCGAGCGCGGTGGTCGGCTCGTCGGCGATGAGCAACTTGGGGCGGTTGATCAGCGCCATCGCGATCATGACGCGCTGCCGCATGCCTCCGGACAACTGGTGCGGATACTCGCCCACCCGGATCTCGGGCGCGGGAATGCGCACCCGTTTCAGCATGTCGACCGCCTGCTCCAGGGCTTCTTTCGGCGTGACCTTCTGGTGCAGCAGGACCGCTTCCGTCAACTGGCGACCGATGGTGTGAACCGGGTTCAGGGCCGTCATCGGTTCCTGGAAAATCATCCCGATCTCGCCCCCGCGCACGGCATGCATCTCGTCGTCATCGACCCGGAGCAGGTCCCGCCCGTCGAACCATACCTCGCCCTTCTTCACCTTGCCCATCGGCTGGGGCAGCAGGCGGATCAGGCTCAGGGCCGAGACGCTCTTGCCGCAACCGGATTCGCCGACAATGCCGAGCGTCCTGCCGCGATCGACCTTGAAATCGACGTCATCGACCGCCGTCAGCTCGCCCGATTCGGTATCGAACGCGGCGCGGAGATCGGTGACTTCGAGAAGCTGTCGCGGGGAATCGCTCATGGGAATTTCTCACTCGACCCGGTACTGGTCGTACACCTCCAGGGTTTCCGGGAAGGTCTCGCCAGAGCGCTTGGCCTCGAGCGTTTCCTCCTTCATCCCGGTATCGATCCAGTGGACATGCGCCTCGTCCGGCATCGAACTCACGCGCACGTTGAAGGAATCTTCCGGGAACCGTAGCCAGCGCCAGTAGCCGAAGCGATAGTAGTCCCGCAGGTAGAGCGGCACCCACGGGGCCAGTTCCTGGATGACCTCCTCGATGGCCCAGCTCTTTTCCTGGATTTCCTCCTCCGAGGTCGCCCGCCGAATTCCCACGCTCAGTTCATCGAGCCGCGGATCCACCGTCACCGTGATGTTGTTGGTGTTCGGTTTGGGTACGTCGGAGCCCTCGTCGTAGGCGTTGGAGGAATGGAAATTCTGGAAGTAACGCGGGTAGGGCGGAGTCGCCCCCCAGCCCCAGAGACAGATCTGGTGTTTCTTCTCCATCACCTTCTGGAAGAACGCGGTGCCGTCGAGCGCCTCGATCTGGTATTCCAACCCCGCCTTGAGCGCCTCCTCCTTGAGACGAAGGAGAATCCGCTTGGTCAACGGGTCCTGCTGGGTGCTGATGGTGAAGGAAAGCCGGGTGCCGTCCTCGCGGGTGAGAATGCCGCCGCTGCCCCGCTTCACGAACCCGGCCTTGGCGAAAGCCTCGCGCGCCTTGGCGGGATCGAAAGGACGCGCCTTGATCTCGGGATTGCTGAACCGCCCGTAGCCTTCGCAGAATATGTTGGTGCGCTTGTAGTCGCCACGGAAGTCGAAATCGATCAGCTTCTCCACGTTGGTGGCGAACTGGAGCCCGACACGGACGTTGACGTCGTCGAGGAGCGGTTGCGAGTTGTTGATGTAGAGCCCGCGCGGCACCCGGGGGTAGTCGTTGTAGAACACCGCCTTCTTGATGTAGCCGTTGTAGACGGCGGGAATCTCGGTCTTCTCGTACCAGAAGCGCGGATCGTTGAGCAGGTAGAAATCGACCTCCCCGTTCCGGAACAGCTCGAACTCCTTTTCCGAACTCCGCACCAACCGGTAGCGGATGAAGTCGGGGTTGTAGCGATTCTTGAAATACTTGTGATCCCTGGCCCACCAGTCGTCGAGCCGCTTCAAGGTGATCGAACGCCCCTTGCTGGTTCGCTCCTCGTCGATGAGGTAGGCGCCCGAGACCGGCTTCACCCGCCACTGGTAGCGCTGCGGATAGTCGGGGCCGAATTCGCGGAAGAATTCCACCGGGCTCGGCAGGATGGAGGCAAAGTAGGGCGTCTTCGGTTTCGGCGTCGCCAGGGTGATGGAAACCGTCCTCTCGTCGTACTTGGTGATGTTGGTGTACTCGGTGGTGTAATACTGCTTGTAGAAGGGGGCGTTGGCGTAGTCCGAGTGGAAAAGATAGAAAGTCATGAGACAGTCGTCCGCCGTGATCGGAGCCCCGTTCGACCAGGTGGCCTCGGGATCGATGCGGAAGTAGACCGTCTTCTTGTCGGGAGCGACCGCCCACTCGTTGGCGATGCCGGGAATCACCTCCATGGTGTTGGGATGCAGCCCCACCAGGCTCAACTCGATGTTGTCGTAGAACTGGTCGCGAAAGCTGTGGTTGCTGTCCGGTCCGAAGGTGCGGAACGTCGGCGGATAGGCATCGATGGTGAGGTTCATCACTCCGCCCTTCCTGGCGTCGTCGTCCCCGATCTCCGGCTGATCCATCCCGTTCTCCCATTCGAGATCCGCGGGAATGTCCCCGGGCGTGGCGAAGGTGAAGAAGTCCGGCCGCGATTCGTAGTAGGCCTGGACCTCGGCAGTGTTGTCGTAGGACGGCAGGGGCGCGGGCCCGCCGCAGGCGGACAGCAGCAGCAAGCCCGCCAGGCCCGCCGTGGCGAAGCCCGTTGCCGGATTCGATTTCTGCCGCCGATGTTTCGTCATTTGTAGGTCGTGAATTTCTTGGGATCGAAGGCCTCGCGAATCGCCTCACCGACAAAGGTCACGAGCACCAGGATGATCACCGTCCCGAGGAACGCGCCACTGACGATCCAGGGCGAACTGAGATTGTCCGTCCCCTCGCTCAGGAGCCGTCCCCAACTCGGATACTCCACCGGCAGACCGAAACCGAGGTAGTCCAGTGCCGTGAGACTGCTGATGACCGAGATCACCAGGAAGGGCAACAGCGTGACCACGATGGAGATGGTGTTGGGGAGCACGTGCTTGAAGATGATCCGCCCGGTGCCCGCGCCCATGAGCCGGGCGGCGGCCACGTAGTCGCGCGCCTTCTCCTTGAAGGTCGCCGTGCGCAGGTAGTAGGTCATGCCGATCCAGGAGAAGATGCAGAGCACCCCGACCAGTACCGGCATCGGCGGGCGCTCGATGACGGAGGCGATGATGATGACCACGTAGAGGAACGGGAGGTTGGAGAGAATCTCGATGAGCCGCTGGACCACGAGGTCGAACTTCCCCCCGAAATAGCCCATGGCGCAGCCGAGGCTGATGCCGACGGCATAGGTCACCACCAGGAAGATCACGTTGGCCTGGAGCAGGATCTGCCAACCGCCGAACAACTGCGCGAGGATGTCGTTGCCGCTGGTGTCGGTGCCCAGGTAATGCTGATCCTTGAAGGAAGGCGGTACAGGCGGGTAGCGAACGACCGTCAGCGGGGTCAACTCCGCGGACTTCAACTCTTCCAGCTTCGCCGCGTCCACCACCTCGTAGCGGACCTGCTCGCCGTCTTTCCAGAGCGCTTCCTCCACCTTGTTGCCCTTGCGATCCCAGCCCTCCATGGGGCCGTCCTCTTTCCCGCGACG
>JAUIGT010000180.1 GCA_030432615.1 Verrucomicrobiia bacterium | reverse complement strand
ACATGTTGCGCATTCTCGTGCAGTCGGGAGTCGATGAACTCAAGTTCGTTACCCGGGAGGATCTTCCGGGGGAGAACACGGAGATGGAGGGTGCCGAAGGAGGGGTGATCGCGGGGAAGGTGGTTCAGAAGTATCCCATCAATCTCCATTTTGCCGCGCGCCATGCCGCTTTCCAGGAATTCGTGAATCGCCTGGCGAACGACAAGGAGTATTTCTTCATTCTTCGACTTCTCAGGGTCGAGAACTCGAGTCCCGACGGCCCCAACTTGGTTTCCGGCGATGGACAGTCGGGACCGACGTTCGTCGATGCTGCAGGGAATCCCGCGCCGGATGATGTCGATGCGGAGATTCGCTCGACGGCGACCACTTTCGAGGAAATGGTCATCGCTTTCCGGGAGCGGGGCTACGAGTTGAAGCGTGAGGATGCGCAGATCATCTTCGGGCAGGAAAAGGTGGACGTGTTTGCGGTGATCGATCTGGTGCGGTTCCTGCCGCCGGACGAAGTGGAGGTGGGCGCGGGTGGCGAGGCGCCTGAGAAGGGTGGGAAACGGCCCGGGCGTCCCTGAAACGAGCAATTACTGAGAATTCCAGAAAACTTTTATTTCCATGGACTGGCTGAAGAACAATTGGGACAAGGCGATTCTGATCGCGGTGGGAATCGTGACGATCGCACTTTCAGTTCTCTACGGACTGAAGGCGCAAGCCTATCCGGATACCTTCCAGATGGACGGTGTGAACCCGAACAACGAGATTCCGCCGACCGACTCGGCTCGGGTAGAGAGCGCGCGCAAATTCCTGGACAGCGAGATCAAATGGGTCCTGCCGATCAAGGGCAAGGAGGCTCCGAAGCCCCTTCCTCTCTTCGTCTCCATCCCCATCGTGGAGATCGGGGGCAGCCTGATCGACATGAATGATCCGAACGCCAAGGCGATCCGTCCTCCGGCCACGAACAAGTGGCTGCTGGACAACCGCCTGGACTATCTCGATGCGGGCATCATGCAGCAGGATATCGACGGGGACGAGTTCTCGAATGAAGAGGAGTGGGAGGCAAAGTCCGATCCGCGGGATCCTTCCAGTCACCCTCCCTATACGGACAAGCTCCACCTGCTTTCTCGGAAGCAGCAGAGCTATGTGCTCCTCTTCCAGACGATGCCCGACGACACGCGCTTTCAGATTCGACGCATCCCGTCCGCCGCGCATCCTCAGCCGGAGAATTTCATGATGACGGCCGGTGAAACTTCCACCGACAACCAGTTCCGGGTGGAGTCGGTGGAAAAGAAGGAAGGCAAGAGCGAGTTGGGAATCACGGTTGACCGTTCCGAGTTGACGATCACCTACCTTCCGACCGGGGAGACGTTCAAACTGGTTCGTGGCCTTGAAACCACGATTCCGACCTACTTTGGCGAGTTCGAGTTTGAATTGGGTGGAGGCACCAAGTTCTTCGTCAAGAAAGGGGATCCCTTTGTGCTTCCGGTGGATCCGGATACGAAATACAAACTCGTTGACATTCAGGAGCAGGAAGCGGAAATCTCCTACGAGCCTGAACCGGGGAAGGAAGTCACGCTCAAGATCACTCCAAAAAACTGAAGTTTGGGATGGACATCATCCCGCCGAGCGGCTAAAAGCTGTCGCTCATTGTCTTTTGTGCAAAAACGAGTCGCTACGATGAAATCAGGAAAACAAATGATTCGAACGCTGGTCTTCGCTGCAGGTGTCGGGATGCTGATTCCCGTTCCGCAGGTGAGGGCGGAGGCTGGTGCGGGTGGAGCTGCGGACGGTGGAGGAGTGCCTCAGGTGGCGAGTCGCTACGTGACGCGTCTCCAGGAGCGCGTGAAGAAGGCGGACGAAGCGGCCTTGCGTGGATCTCAGCTGCTTGCAGACGGCGACTACGAGGGAGCGATTACGGAATTTCGCGCCGCGATCGATTTGCTTCCGGATGCGCCCATCACCAGGGATCGCCGCGATGCCTACGTGAAGCAGTATGCGAATGCCAGCGTGAAGTTGGCCCGGCAGCGCGCCGAAGAGGCGGAATATGAGGAGGCTCGGACGCTTCTCGAGAACGTGCTCGCCCCTGACATCGATCCCGACAACTACGAGGCGAAGAAGCTCCTCGAACAACTCAATGATCCTGAATACTACTCTCCCGCGCTGACTCCCGAGCATTTGGAGAATGTGCGGATCGTGGAGAAGGCGTTGAAGACCGCCCAGGGTTACGTCGAAATCGGCGACTTCGATAGGGCGCAGATGGAGTATTACAAGGTGCTGAACGCCGACCCATACAACACCGCGGCTCGTCGCGGGATGGAGGCTGTAGACAACGAGCGGATGGATCACTACGAGACGGCGTATAACCAAACGCGTGCCGAGTTCCTGCGTCGGGTGGCGGAAGAGTGGGCCATGCCTGTTCCGGCCAGCGTAACCGGGGCGGTGCTTCCGGAATCTACCATCGGTGACTCAACGACCGATCGCATTGCCGAGATCGAAAACAAGCTGAAGACGATCATCATTCCTTCCGTCGAGTTCGTCAGCACTCCGTTGAAGGACGCTATCGACTTCCTGAGGCAGAAGGCGCAGGAATTGGACCCGAATCCGGATCCGACCCAGCGCGGCGTGGATATCATTCTAGCCACCGGTGGCGCCGGGGGTGGCATCGATGCGGCGCCTTCGCCCGCTCCTGCGGCTGGTGGCGACCTCGGTTTCGATGCCGGCGGTGGGGGAGGTGCTCCTGCTCCCGCCGGTGGGAGCTTTGGTGGTGGTGGAGTCGAGCAGACTCCGATTACGCTCCAGTTGAACAATGTTCCGCTGGTGGAGGCTCTTCGCTACACCTTGGCGCTTGCCAATTTGAAGTACAAGGTGGAGTCCAATGCCGTGGTCGTGGTTCCCTTGTCTGCTCCCGACAAAGAACTCTATACCAACATCTACGTCGTTCCGCCGAACTTCCTCAGCTCGGGTGGGGGTGGCGCCGGAGCGGGCGGAGGCGGTGGTGCACCCGTCGATCCTTTCGCGGCTCCCGCAGCTGACGGTGGTGGTGCCGGCCCCGCGGTTCGCAAGAATGCCAAGGAAGTACTGGAGTCCTACGGGATCGTCTTTGGCCAAGGTGCTTCTGCCACTTTCAATCCTCAGACCTCGCAGCTGATTGTTCGCCAGACCCAGGACCAGATGGAATTGGTCGAAGCGGTCATCGATTCGATCCGCGGAGGCGGTGAGAAGCAGATCTTCATCACCTCGAAATTCGTAGAGATCGGTGAAGAAAAGGGCAAGGAGTTGGGCTTTGATTGGCTCCTTGGGCCTTTCAACATTGGATCCCAGCCGAAGGTGTTTGGTGGCGGAGGCACTCCGGGGAACACCGGAGCCATCAACAACAATAATTACACTTTCGTCCAGCCGGGAGCGGCAGCGCCGGTGGGAACCAATCCCCTGACGTCCGGTCTCCGCAGCGGAAACAATGCGCTCGATGCGGACTCCATTGACGGATTGATCGCGGAGGCGGCGGGAACGGTGACCACTGGTAACCTCGTGGCTCCCGCCATCTTCGGCATCGCGGGTGTTTTCACCGATCCCCAGTTCCAGGTGATGATTCGGGCGCTCAACCAGCACAAGGGTGTCGATCTTCTCAGCGCTCCCAGCGTTCTGGCGCGGAGTGGTCAGCGAGCGAAGATCGAGGTGATTCGCGAGTTCATCTACCCGACCGAGTATGATCCGCCGGAAATTCCGAACCAGATTGGCGGCGGCGGCGGCAACGGTGGTGTGACCGTCATCTCCTCCTTCCCGGTGACGCCGGCCACGCCTGCGGCCTTCGAAACCCGCAACACCGGTGTGACGCTGGAAGTGGATCCCGTGATTGGTGGTGATGATTTCACCATCGACCTCAATCTGGCGCCGGAAGTGGTCGAATTCGAAGGCTTCATCAACTACGGAAGCCCGATCAACACCGTGGATGTCTTCTCCGGAGACACCGTTCCCCTTACCGAGAACCGCATCGAAATGCCGATCTTCTCGACCCGGAAGGTCACCACCCAGGTCACGATCTGGGACGGCTCCACGGTGGCTCTCGGGGGGCTGATCCGCGAGGATGTGCAGGATGTGCAGGACAAAGTTCCCTTCCTTGGGGACATGCCGCTGGTGGGGCGTCTTTTCCGGAACGACGTGGAATTGCACCTCAAGCGCAACCTCACGATCTTCGTGAAGGCGGAGTTGGTTGATCCCGCCGGTATGAAGTTCCGCCAGGTTGATCAGTGATCTCACCCGGTCCCCGGAGCCCAGGCTCCGACTTCTGAGTTTTTCAGGGAGCGGCGGGATGGTATCCCGTCGCTCTTTTCTTTGTTCCCCGTGCGTTATTCCGAACTGACCGGGTTCCGTTTGCGACTGAATCTTATCCAGTGATCTCCATTGCATTGACAGGCGGAGTTGCCACCGGGAAGTCGAGCGTCCTGGCCCTGCTGAAAGACTTGTGGGGCGAAGACTCGGATTTTTTCAGTGCTGACGCGGCGGTTCATGAGTTGTTGACAAGCTCCGCCATCAAAACCAAGGTTAGCGAGGTTTTCGGAGATGGCGTCTTCACAGACGACGGTGAGATCGACCGTAAGGCGTTGCGTCGAGTCGTATTCCAAGATGACGACCTCAGGCGGAAGCTCGAGGGGATCCTTCACCCCGAAGTGCAAGCTCTGGCGGGCAAGGCTGAGCTAGCCGCCCGAGAAAACCGAAAACATTTTCTGGTATACGAAATCCCCCTGCTCTACGAGGTCGATTCTCCCGTCCGGCGCCAAGCCGATGTGGTGGTTGCCGCCACCAAGCGGGTGCAACGCGATCGATTGGTGGAGCGGAGGGGACTGGAACCGGAAGTGATCGAACAAATCTTCCAGGCGCAAATGCCCATTGAACAGAAAATCGCTCGCGCCGATCACGTGATCTGGAATGACGGATCGGAAAGCGAACTTGAAGAGCAGGTGATTCTACTGACTCACCTGCTGGAGGCGAACCGCCTCGACTAGCCATTTTCAGGAAATCATGACCACCGAACTGGGATCTACCGGTAAACAGAAGGCTGAGATCGAAGTGTCCGAAGAGGAGACAGCGAGAGACGTGGACACTGCCTCCCCTGAGTCGAAAGGCGCTGCAGAGACTCCGACGGTTCAGAAAGCCGATTCGACGAATGAGGCGCAGACGGACTCGCAATCCTCGAAAACCGAGGATCGTCCCGCGCGTGGGGCGAAGAAGAGAAGGGCGGCGGAAGATTCCGTTGCAGGGGAGATGTCTCAATCCGGTGGCGAAGAAGCCGCCGATGAGGATCAGGAACGCGAGGGGAGTCAGGCCGAGGCCCCGGAATCGCAAGAACCCGAGGAACCGGAGATCAGTGTTCCCGAATTCATCGATCTGAACGAGTTCCAGACCCGCTCGCTGTCGGAACTGCACCAATGCGCCCAGGAGATCGGCCTGCGCGTGGCCGGCGTGCGCTCGAAGCACCAGCTCGTGTTCGAGATCCTCACCTTCTACGGTCGACATGGAACGCGGATCGAGGCCGAGGGATTCATCGATTTCAGCGGCGACAACTATGGCTTCCTTCGCTGGCCGGCTCTCAGCTTCGCGTCCAACGTCGATGACGTCTACGTTGCCGCATCCTTCATTCGGAAACTGGAATTGCGGCCGGGGAACCTCGTGCGTGCCCAGGTGAGAGCGCCGCGGGACCGGGAGAAGTTCCTCTCGGTGGAAGCGGTCCTCGCGGTGGAAGGAAAACCGATCGAGGATTGGACCCCGCCAAAGGGCTTCGATCAACTGACCCCGCTCTTTCCCAAGGAACGACTGATTCTGGAGCACCCGGAGATCAAGGCGCCGGCCTCGCGCGTGGTCGATCTGATCGCTCCCTTGGGAAAAGGGCAGAGAGGATTGATCGTGGCGCCCCCGCGGGGCGGAAAGACGATTCTCCTCAAGAACATCGCGATTTCGATTCACAGGAATCACCCGGAAGTCGAACTGATCGTGTTGTTGCTCGACGAACGCCCCGAGGAAGTGACGGACTTCAAGGAGTCGGTGGAGGCACCGGTCTTCAGTTCGACCTTCGATGAAAACGCCAAGCGTCATGTCCAGGTGTCCGACATGGTCGCGGAGCGGGCCAAACGCCTGGTCGAGCAGGGCAGAGACGTGGTCATCCTCTTGGACTCGCTCACGCGTCTGGCTCGCGGGCACAATGCCGCCATGCAGGGCGGAAAGGGCGGTGGAAGACTGGGCAGTGGCGGTATCGATACCAAAGCGCTGCAGCGTCCCCGGAAGTTCTTCGGGGCGGCCCGAAATGTCGAGGAGGGTGGCAGCCTCACCATTCTCGCGACCTGCCTGATCGAGACCGAGAGCCGGATGGACGAGGTCATCTTCGAGGAGTTCAAGGGAACCGGGAACATGGAGATCTACCTCGATCGCGAGTTGGCGGAGAAACGAGTGTTCCCGGCCATTCATGCGCCGAAGTCGGGAACCCGGAAAGACGAGTTGCTCTACCATCCCGACGAGTACAAGCGGATCGGCTCCCTGCGCCGCCAGATGGCCCAGATGCCGGCGGGGGAGGCAATGGAGACCTTGGTGAAGAACATCCTGCTCACCAACTCCAACGCGGAGCTGCTCCTGAGGGGATTGCGCTAATCGCCTTGCCAAAGCCTCCGCGATTTCGAGAATCGAACGAGGTTTCATTTCTTTTATGTCGTCAGTGTCGGAGAAAGAGATTCAAGAGGGAGTTCCCGCGTCGTTGGAAGAATCCATCATCGACAACACGGAACAACTGGAGGCCTTCATCGGACGGGTTCAGGCCGATGATCATCGCTGGTGCGCCGTCGATACCGAGGCGGACAGCATGCACTCCTACGAGACCAAGCTGTGCCTGATCCAGTTCGTCAGTGGGAGACGCCTGGCGATCATCGATCCGCTTGCCATTCCGATCGATGAACTGAAGCCCCTGCTGGATCTCATCGATGAAGCGGAAGTGGTCTGGATGCACGGAGCCGACTACGACATGGCGATGTTTCGCAAGACCTTCGGGAGAATTCCGGAGACGGTCTGGGATACCCAGACGGCTGCCCGGCTCCTCGGCGTGGAGCAGTTCGGTCTGGCGAACCTGATCGAGTCGGAATTCGGGATCAAGCTCTCCAAGCAGTCGCAGAAGGCGGATTGGGGGCGGCGTCCGCTGCCGGACAAGATGCTCGATTATGCCTTCAATGACGTGCGGTTCATGCTGCCCATGGCCGAGCGTTTCGTCGCGCGACTCGAGGAGCTTGGCCGGATGGACTGGTTCACCGAATCCTGCGCCTATGGTCGTGAAGTCGTGGTTACCCGGGAGGAGCGTCCTTCCGAGGATGCCTGGCGGGTGTCCGGCTGGGGGAAACTGGAGCGACGCGGGCTCGCTTTTCTCCGCGCGCTCTGGAACTGGCGGGACGAGGAGTGTCGCAAGCTGGATCGGCCGGCGTTCAAGCTCATCTCCAACCAGGAACTGGTGAGACTCTCGGAGCAGCTTCAGAACGGCGACCGGGTGGAACCGCCCCACTACCTGCGCCCGCCGATCGCCCGGCGATTGATCAAGGTGGTCACCGAGGCCCGCAGTATTCCCGAATCCGAATTTCCGCGAAAGAATCGGCGCGGCAATGGTTTGCGCCTGCAGATCGACGAAGACGAACTGCAACGGCTACGCTCGCACCGGAACCAGGTGGCCCATCAACTCGGGATCGATGCCACCCTCATTTCTCCGCGGGCCGTCTTGGAGAAACTGGCCGCGACCAACGTTTCGGCGGAGGAAAAAGACACGCTGCTCCTCGACTGGCAGCGCGAACTGATGGGGCGAGTCGATTGAGGGACCGGAATCAGACCGGGTATTTCCAAGGACCGCGATAGTCGCGTTTCAGGAGGCGGTTGGCCTCGTCGTCGCCGGGCACGATTTCCTTCTCGCCGTCCCACTCGATACTGCGGCCGAGTTTCCAGCTGAGCATCCCGAGGAGACTGAGGTTGGTCGAGAGATGGCCGATCTCGACGTCGGCGACGGGGTTGCGACCCTGTTCGATGGCGTCGATGAAATCGCGCCAGAGCGGAGGGACATTGTGACCGTCCTTCACATCGTCGAATTGCGGATCCTCGTGGATGACGTCGCCGCCCTTGGCGGGATAGAAAGTCCAGCCGTCGCGCCAGCCCATGTGGAAGATACCCTTTTCGCCGTAGAAGTAGCAGCCCACCTTCGATTTCTCGACTTCATTGCCGGCGAAGCGGCGGTGTTCCCAAACGCAGGTGAAGTCGTCGAACTCATAGGTGGCCACCTGGTGATCCGGGGCGTCGGACGTCTGTTCCCGCTCGTTGAGAATGGCGGGGCCCTTGATGGGACGCCCACCCGTGCAGTGGACCGACTTCGGATACTTGGCGTCCGACCACCACAGCACCTGGTCCAGCCAGTGAATGCCCCAGTCCCCCAGAGTCCCGTTGGCGAAGTCGAGAAAGTTCCGGAATCCGCCCGGATGGATCCGGCGGCAATAGGGACGCAAGGGAGCGGGGCCGCAGTAGAGGTCCCAGTCCAGTTCCTCGGGCGGCTCCTCGTTCGGCGCAGGCTGTTCGGGGCCGCCCGGGCTGTGGGCGAAGCAGCGCACCATGCCGATCTTGCCCGCGCCTCCTTCCTTGAGGAATTTCATCCCGCTGACGTGATGCGGACCGATACGGCGATGCAGGCCCACCTGGACAACGCGATCGGCATTTCGGGCGGCGGTTACCATGGCGCGGCTTTCGCCGATGGTGTGACCGGTGGGCTTCTCGACGAAGACATGGGCACCCGCTTCCACGCAGGCGATCGTCTGCAGCGAGTGCCAGTGATCCGGGGTGGAAACGATGACGATGTCGAGATTTTCCTTCTCCAGCATCTCGCGGTAGTCGCGATACTGCTTCGGCATGCTACCGGTGATCCCCTCTACATCGTCGGCGGAAACCTCGAGCCCGTCGGCATCGACATCGCAGAGGGCCACGCATTGGCAACGCCCGTCCTCGAGGGCGACCCGGAGAATGTTCATCGCCCACCAGCCGCCGCCGCCGATGACGCCCAGGCGGTATTTCTTTCCCGCCTTGTTCGACTGGGAAAAAACGAAAGGGGCGCTGCCGGCCCATGCGGCCGCGGCGGCGGATGTCTTCAGGAAGGTTCTTCGGGCGGATGACATGGCGGGAGTTTGCAGGGGGATTCGGGGAGATCGCAAGCGCAATCAGCGGGCTTTGAGGACGACAACCTGTCCCTTGTGATTGCGGCAGAAAAGCAGGCCGTTGGCCAGCACCGGCACCGTCCAGCACTTGGGAGTCAGCACCTGTTGCTTGAGGTCGGGGGAGAATCCACTTGGCGAAGCCGCGCCGATCTGCAGTTCTCCCTTCTCGCTGAGCACGATCAATTGGTTGCCCGCCGCGGTGATCGCCCCGTGTCCGAGCGAGTCATCCGTCCAGATGATTTCTCCGGTTTCGGGTTTCAGGCAGACGAGACCTGTCCCGTCCTTGCCTTCGTTGCCGTTGATTCCGTAGAGATAGCCGTCGATCAGGAGGCTGGTGTTCATCTGGTTCTGGTAGTCGCGGCTGCGCCAAAGTTCCTTGGGATCGCCGCTGCCGCCCCATTCGAGAAGGGCGGAACCCTTGTCGTAACCGGTAGAGATGAAGATCCGGTCCCCGTCGATCACCGGCTCGGTGGCGTTGACCCCGTAGCGGGTCTTGTGCTTGTAGAACCAGGCCTGCGTTCCCGTTTCGGGATCGACGCAGAAGTAGCCGTCCTTGCTGGAGAAGATCGCGTAGGTTTTTCCGTTCTTCTCGAACACCTGGGGAGTGGAGTATCCGGCCTCTTCCTTGGCTTTGCTCTGCCAGGCGACCGAGCCGTCCGATTTGTTCAGGGCCAGTCCGGCTTCGCCCGCGTTCAGGAGCAGGAGATCGCCGAAGACGCGGGGTGCCCCGGTGAACCCCCAGTCGGGCATGCGGCAGCCGAAATCCTCCGTCAGGTGCTTCTGCCACTTCACCTTGCCGGTGGCGGCGTCGAGGCAGAAAAGCTGGCCGCGCCGCGCGACGGAGTAAACCGAATCGCCCTCGACAGTGGGGGTGCCGGTGGTTCCTCCGGGAAAGTAGAGATCGTCGAGCGGATGTTCGTAGGAGTGCTTCCAGGTGAGCTTGCCCGAGGTGGCATCGAAGCACCAGAGGGTGTCGGTATTGGCTCCGTCGTGACCTAGAGTGTAGGCGCGTCCGCCCGCCACCACGACGGCGGAATGTCCCAGTCCCACCTCGGCTTTCCAGACGGTGGCCAACTCGGACCCGGTGGGCAGCGGGGCTTCGGAGGAAATTCCGTCGTGGTCGGGCCCGCGAAGACTGGGCCAGTCACCACCGTGGGCGAATGCTGTCGAGACGAGAAGACAGGCCGAGATCCGGGCGAAGGGTGAACCGGGATTGACGATGGGGAGGCGAGAGAGCAGGCTCATGCCATGATTCTGCCCGATGCTCGCGCGCTTGCAACCGCCGCATTTCTGTCCAGTCTGTCGGTCATGGCGAACGGACAGACGATCGAGCGCTCCGAATTCGGAATCACGAAGAAGGGAGAAGTCGTGGAGCGGTTCCTCCTCTCCAACCGCCAAGGTCTCCGAGTCGGGATCATGACCTGGGGGGCGACCCTGATTTCGCTGGAGACGCCGGACCGGGAAGGGCGGCTCGGGGAAGTCACCCTCAATCTCGGCAGTTTCGAAGACTACGAGAAAGGACATCCACTGTTCGGTTCAGTGGTCGGCCGCTTCGCCAATCGCATCGACACGGGCGGATTCACGATTGACGGAGTCCGCCACGACCTCGAGACCGTCAACGCGAAGACGGGCGTGCACATCCACGGAGGAAAACAGGGCCTGGCCTCGCGGATCTGGGAGTCGGAGCCGGTTTCGGGAGATGACTTCGTGGGGGTGCGTCTCCGGCATACGAGTCCCGACGGTCACGAGGGATACCCCGGCCGGGTGGAATTGTCCGT
>JAUIGT010000179.1 GCA_030432615.1 Verrucomicrobiia bacterium | reverse complement strand
GGCGTCGGCAACCCGAACGCCACCCGTGCCTTGGCCACGCGGGCGAGGGCTTCCTCGATGTTGTCGGCGAGGAAGGTCGCGTGCCCCATCTTGCGACCGGGACGGGCCTCGGCCTTTCCATAGAGATGGAGGCGGGCTCCGGGCGTTTCTAGGATCGGCGTCCAGTCGGGAAACTCGGTGGGCGCGGGCCAGAGATCGCCGAGCAGGTTCCACATCACCACCGGCTTGAGCAGGCCGGTACTCCCGAGCGGAAGGCCGGCGGCAACCCGGAGTTGTTGCTCGAACTGCGAGCATTCGCAGGCGTCGAGCGTGTGATGGCCGCTGTTGTGCGGGCGCGGGGCGATCTCGTTGACCAGCAACCGACCGGCGGTATCGACGAAAAACTCGACCGCCATCACCCCGGCGTAATCGAGCGCCTCGGCGACGCCGATGGCCACCTCGCGCGCCTCGTCGAGCAGCGCCCGGGGTTGGCGGGCGGGCACGATGGAGAGATCGAGGATGTGGTGGCGGTGAAAATTCTCCGCCGGGTCGTAGCTGCGGCAGCGGCCATCGCGATCGCGCGCCACGAGGACGGAAAGCTCGGAGGCGAGGGCGATCTTCTCCTCCAGCACCGCCCGGGGGGTGTCGAATTCCGCCCACACCGTCGCGGCATCCTCGTCAGGACGGGTGACGCGCTGTCCCTTGCCGTCGTAGCCGAACTCCGCCGTCTTCAGGATGGTGTCGCAACCGAGCGCATCAAGCCCCTCCCGCAGCGAGTCCGCGTCATCGACGATGCGGAAGCGCGCGCAGGGAAAGCCGTGCTTCTCGAGGAACAGTTTCTCCCGCTCCCGGTGCTGGCAGATCGCCACCGCGTCCGCCGACGGCATCAGCGGCATCCGCTCCGAAAGCCGATCGAGCAGGGCGCGCGGAATGTTCTCGAACTCCACCGTGGCCACCGCCGCCGCTTCCACGAAGGCCACGGAGGCCGCCTCGTCGTCGAAAGGCTTGGCGATCACCTCGTCGGCCATCGCCGCCGGTCCCACCTCGCCCTCGACGCCGGTCCAGGTGAGAATGCGGTAGCCCATCCGGCGGGCCTCGATCGCCAGCATGCGTCCCAGCTGTCCACCGCCGAGCACGCCGATGACCGTTTCGGGAGGGAGCGGAGAAGTCGGGGAATCGGGCATCGGTCCGAAAAAATTCTACTTGGCGTTCAGCGAGTTACGGAAAAAATCGCAAAGGTCGTGAGGTGATCGATAATTATGTCTCCAGTTAGGAAATCCCCCGCCCCGCTTCAGCCGGCGTTCTCCGGCGGCGGCAGCTCGCTGGCCTCGATCTTCGCCCGGAGCGAGTCGCGGTAGGACTGCAGTTTCTCCGCCAGCGCGGCATCATTGCCCGCCAGCATGGCCACGGCGAAGAGCGCGGCATTGATCGCCCCGGCATCGCCGATGGCGAAGGTCGCGGTGGGAATCCCTGCCGGCATCTGGACGATGGAGAGCAGCGAATCCACGCCATTGAGCGTCCGGCTTTTCACGGGCACCGCGAGCACCGGCACGGTGGTGATCGCCGAGGCCATGCCCGGGAGGTGAGCAGCGCCCCCGGCTCCGGCGATGATACACTTCAGGCCGCGCTCGGCGGCGCTGCCGGCGTAGTCGTAGAGCAGCTGCGGCGTGCGGTGGGCGCTGACGACGCGGGATTCGAAGGGCACCCCGAAATCCTGCAGGGTCGCGGCGGCCTTCCCCAGGGTGGGCCAGTCCGAGGTGCTGCCCATGATGATGCCGACGAGCGGCTGGGAATCGTTGGTTTCCATGGTGTGTCTGTCTCGCTGGTCCGGGCGTGCGCGGTTCGCTCATTCCTTCACGAACTTCGAGCCGCGCAGCACCTCCACATCCGAGGTGTAGGCGATTACCGCATACGCTTCGAGATAGCGTTCCGCAAGTCGATCGAAGATCCGCGTCGCCGTCTCGGCCGAGACGATGGTCTCGATCTGGACGTTGCGTCCCTCGAATTCGCTGGCCCGGACGCCGCGCGAGCCCTCGCCTTCCACGGCCGCCAGGGTGTAGCCGGTGGCGCCTTCCTTCCGGATCAGCGCGATGAGCTTGTCGCGCAGGACGCGCTCGGCCACGATGGTCATTTTCTTGAGGGTGGGATTCATGGAAAAAAGGGGGCGATCTCGTTCAGAGGAAGTTCGACAGCCAGCGACTGGCTGCCAGGAACAGTGGGATGCCCACCGTCAGATTGAAAGGAAAAGTCACCCCCAACGAGAGCGTGAGGTAGATGCCCGGGCTGGCTTCCGGGAGGGCGATGCGGACCGCCGCCGGCGCGGCGATGTAGGAGGCGCTTCCGACCATGGCTCCGAGCACGGCCGCACCGCCCGGTTCCATGCCGGCGATGAGACCACCGGCCACGCCGAGGATTCCGTGCAGGACCGGCAGCACGCAGCCGAGGGCCAGGAGACGCCAACCGGCCTGTCGCAGGTCGCGCATCCGCCGGGCGGCGACGATCCCGAGTTCCAGCAGGAACAGGCAGAGCACGCCCTTGAACGGCGCGATGAAGAAAGGCGCCACCTGCTCCACCTTTTCGGCGCCGCAGACCGTACCGATGACCAGTCCGCCGACCAGCAGGAGAATGCTTCGCCCGGTCAGCACCTCGTGCACCGCCTCGCCGAGGCTGCCGGCGGCCGCCTTGGAGGCTGGCGCCGCCTTTCGACGCGCCAGCACCAGTCCGACGAAGATTCCCGGCACCTCGAGTACCGCCACCAGCGCCGAGAGGTAGCCCTCCGCCGCCAGGCCCGCCGCCCGCGACGCCTCCAGCGCCGCGAGGAAGGTCACCGCCGACACCGACCCGTAGTGTGCCGCCACCGCCGCGGCATCGGTCACGCCCAGCCGCCCCACGCGCCGCATCAGGAAAAACGCCGAGAGCGGTGTCAACAGGCCGAGCAGGAGCGTGACCAGCACCGGACCCGCCAACTCGGCGATCGACGACTGGGAAACGGCCGCCCCGCCCTTCAACCCGATCGCCAACAGCAGGTAGAGCGAGAGCGCCTGGTAGATCGCCGGCGGCACCTCGAGGTCGCTGCGAATCCACGTCGCCACCATGCCCAACGCGAAACACAACACGATTGGCGAAACTAGATTCGCGTAAATTATTTCCATAAACCAATCGCTTAAGTCCACGCCGGAGAAATGCAATCGGAAATTCGTTTCCACCGAGGCCCGATCCTGACTGGGATCTCATACCAGATTCGGAAAATAACCTGACGATTTTCGGAGTCATTTTTTCTCGGGGCGAGGCGGGAGGAGGAAGCGATGCGGGCATCGTGACCGACGAGTACCGAAGCAACCGGGAAAAAATGTCCCGAATCCACTCCAAACGCCGGAGGCCTCGCGTTCGAAACCGTCTTCCCTCTGAATCGTCAGGTGATTTTTTGAATTTGGTATCAAGGCTCCGGGAGCTTTTCCACCCGGATGGCGACCGCTCCCGAGAGATGGCTCGTCAGGAGGTTGGCATTCGCCTGGGGAAAATGGTGGCTGAGAAAAACCTGTCCCGAAGCGAGCTGCTCGGACGTCTCACAGGCCACGGTCACCTCTCCGTGGCGACTCCGAAGCCGCACCCGGACTCCCGCCGCCAAACCCAGCGCGGCGGCGTCCTCGGGCGAAAAGGCGGCCGCGTCGCGGTCCACCAGGAAACGTCCCGGGCCGCGGCGGGTCTCGGTGCCGGCATTGTGATGCTGCAGTTTTCTCCCCACCAGGAGAAGGAAAGGGAATTCCTCGTCCGGGGATTCCCCGGACAGTTCCGGCGAAACGGGGAGCGCGTGCAGGCGACGCCGCGTCACCCGAAGGCGTTCACTGCCGGGATGATCGGTCGTGGGACAGGGCCACTGGAGACCCGCCGGCGATTCCTCGAGCCGTCGATGGCTGACGCCGCCGAAACTCTCCGGCGCCACCCGCGCGATCTCCCGCCAGAGATCGGCGGCATCGTAGGGCGGCCAACTCGCGCCCAGCCGTCGAGCCGCCCCGCCGATGATGGCCCAGTCCGGCCGCGCCTCGCCCGGGGGAGGAACCGCGGCGCGGATCCGCTGCATCCGCCGTTCGGCATTGATGAAAATCCCGTCCTGCTCGAACCCGCTCGCCGCCGGCAGCAGCAGGTCGGCGTGACGCGCCGACTCGGTGTAGAACAGGTCCTGGATGACGAGGAAGTCGAGCGCCTCCAATCCCGCGCGCGTCCGCCCGGCGTCGGGATGCGCGTGCCCGGCCTCGTGGCCCATGACCCACAGCGCCCGCAACTCGCCCCTGGTCGCCGCCTCGATCATCTCCGGCGCCGTCCATCCCCTCCCCGCCGGGAGCGGTTTTCCCCAGAGCGATTCCAGGCGCGCCCGGGCCTCGGCATCGTCGATGTCGAACCCGCCCGGCAGACGATCCGGCGCCGCCCCGGCGTCGAGGCAACCCTGGAGATTGTTCTGCCCGCCGAGTGGCAGGATGCCCGAACCCGGCCGGTCGAAATCGCAGGTCAGCAGCGCCAGATCGAGGAAGGCGGCGAGCGCGTCGCGTCCCTGACGGCTCAGCCCGGTGCCGCAGAGAAACAAGGTCTGCCCGAGGTGCTGGGAAAGCAGCTCCGCGGCGGCGGTGATCGAGCCATCCGCTTCACTCACCGGAAACGGGAACCGCGCCAGCGTTTCGGCGAAGGCGTCCGCGTTCTCCAGGTCGTTCCCGAGTTCCGGGCACGCCTCGCGCAGGGCGCGCAGCAGCATTGCCAGCACCCCGAGATCCGAACCCGGCCGGGGTTGCAGGAAAAGATCGGCACGCTCCGCCATCTCGGTCCGGCGCGGATCGATCACGACCAGGCGCGCCCCGTCGGCCACCGCCCGCTGGATTCGCGCCGCGAGGACGGGGTGCGAGGTGTCGGGATCGGCTCCCGCGAGCACGAGGCAGCCGGCCCGGTCGATGTCCGCGAAAGACGCCGTCGCCGCCGATACTCCGAGCATGTCCCGCATCACCCCGGCGGTTTCGGCGTGACAGTAGCGCGCCGAGGAATCGATATGCGGACTGCCGACGACGGCGCGACACAGCTTCTGCAGCAGGTAATTCGACTCGGTCGAGGCCCGCGGCGAGGCGATGGCCCCGAAGGCACCCGGTCCGTGCGCCTCGAGAATCGCTCCCAGCTTTTTCTCCAGCACCGCGAACGCCTCGTCCCAGTCGATCTCCCGGAATCCCGCTCCCTGGCGCAGCATCGGTCGATCCAGCCGCTCCCAGCTCAGGTTGTGCACATGGGCGAAGCGCCCTTTCTGGCAGAGCAGCCCGTCCGGATTGGTGGCGGCCGCCTCCCGGATGCCCTCGATTCGCCGCACGTTTCCATCGATGGCATCGATCCGGACGCGACAGCCCACCGAGCAATAGCCGCACACGCTGTCGGTGGAGCGCTCCTCGTTCTCGACCCTCCAGCGGACGTTCCGGTCCCGATCGATGACCGCGCCGGTGGGACAACGATCCACGCAGGCACCGCAGGCCGTGCAGGGACTCTCGCGCAGGTCCGCGCCGCCCGACGGTCGGACCCGGGTCGTCGCGGCCCGGCCCTCCAGTTGGAACACGTGGCGACCCGCGATCTGGTCACAGCTCGTGAGGCAGGCCCGGCAGCCGATGCAGGCCGCCTCGTGAAAGCGGATCATGGGGTGATGCTCTCGCTCCTTGCCTCGTTCCTTTCCGCGCCTGGCTCTCGATCGTCGGCCGATGGGATCTCGCACCCGGTAGCGGTCGAGCAGGTCGAGAAACGGCCCGCGCCTCACCTCCGCGAGGTCGAGCCCGGTCGAACCGGCGCTTTCGAGGTGCAGCTGGAGCACGGAGCGCCGCAGCTTTTCCACCCGCACGTGATGCGTCTGCAGTTCCATGCCCGCCTCCAGCGGTGTGTGGCAGGCGGCCAGGGGGGCGTCGTGATGCGCGCTGTGCACCACGCAGAGGCGACACGCTCCCTCCGGGGCGAAGGCGGGATCGTGACAGAGCGTCGGGATCTCGATACCGAGGCGACCCGCGGCCGCCAGGATGTTGTCACCCGGCCGCAAGTCGATCTCGCGCCCGTTGATCCGCGCGGTTTTCGGGAATGCGGTGCTGGACTCGGGATCGTCCGCGCTCATGACTCCGTATCGCCCCCCGGTTGGTCGAACAGGCGCTCCGCGCCGAAATGATCCAGCAACTGCCGCAGCGGCCGGGGAAAGTCGCGCCCGAATCCGCACAGGCTCGTGTCGCGGACAGTGTCGAGGATTTCCGCGAAACGATCGCGGCCGCGCAGGTCCCGGGAGTCGAGCATCTCCCGCGCCGCCAGCGGACCAAGCCGGCACGGCGCGCATTTCCCGCACGATTCCCGCGCCGCGAACTCCAGCCAATGCCGCGCGAGAGCGCGGAGATCGGCGTCCCTCGGCAGGGGGGCCAGGCTCCAGTTCCCCGGACCGAGCGCGAGTCCCTCCAGCACCTCCGCGTCGAGACGCAGGTCCCAGTCCTCGGGAAAGATCACGCTCCCGAAAGGCCCGCCGAGAAACAGGGCCTCGGGCCGGTCGCGGCTGAGCACCGTGGTTCCCTCGCGCATCGCGCCGCGGATCGAGACCGAGGCGTCGATCTCCACCACACCCGGTCGGCCGAAGGGAGGGAGCAGGGTCATGAGTCGATGCCCCGGATCGCGCTCGCTCGACAGCCAGCCCGGGAGCAGGGCGAAGGTCTCCGCCGTCTCGATCACCGTCGGCAGGCCGAAAACGCCCGCCGTTTCCGGTTGCAGTGGTCGCGTCCGTGCCTCGCCCCGGCGTCCCTCGATCGCATTGAGCAAAGCCGTTTCCTCTCCGCCCACGTGACTGCCGAAGGTCGCGACCACCGACAGTTCGAACTCGCCCTCCGCCAGTTTGCCCGCGGCCGAAGCCACGCGAATGGCCTCGTCGATCGCGGTGAACACCTCCGGCAGATCGTGATGGACGCAGATGACGCCCTCCGCTGCCCCGACCAGTGTGGCCGCAAGAATCATCCCGTCGATGACCGCCGCGGGCCGGTTCCGCAGGAGCCAGGCGTGTCCCGTCGATCCCGGATTGCCCGCCTCGGCATGGCAGACGAGGAACCGCAGCTGCGCCGGGGTTCGCGCCGCCTCGTCCCAGCGGTCGAGCAAGGTGCGCCGGTCGCCCGGCTTGCGCCGGTGACGATCGAGACTCGTGACCGCCGCCAGCCGCTGGCGAATCGCCGCCGCGGGATCCGGCTCCCGCCGCAGGATCGCCACGCAGGCGTCGGTTTCCTTCTCCCAGGACGTCCGCGTCAGGCGCGCCTCCGGCGCCAGGCAGCCCGCCGGCGCCTCCTCGGCCAGCGCCACGTGGAGTTCGCCGAAGCGGTCGACCCGCACCGGCCCCTGGTGACAGCGGCCGAGACAGGAAAGCGGCTCCGCCTTCGCCTGATTCCGCTTCGCCCCCTTCCGGCCCGCCATCGACGCCAGCGTGCACGCCAGGTCCCCGCAGGCGCGGAAGACCGGAGCCGGCACCGGCGGCGACACGAATTCCTCGAAGAATCCCGCCACCGAACGCAGGCGCGACAGCGGCGTGCCCAGCCGGTCCGCGACCTCCGCCAGTTCTCCCTCGTCCAGGACGCGACCGAGACGCCGCTGGAACTGCCGCAGCCGGTGCGCGATCGGGACCTCCGGACGTGGCTCCCGCGCGGCCGCGGGCGGCGCGGAATCGAAATCGTTCTCTGGCGGCGGATCGGTCAATGCGGAGCGGCGACCGTTCAAGTAGCCACGGGCTTCGCGCCGTGTCGCAAAATTTTTTGTCATCGAATCCTTTGAGCCTTCCGCCGACTCAGGGTATCTTTCCGCTGTTCGCCTGAATACCCTTTCCCGGAACGAATGCCGACTCCCTTCTATCCCTACGACGCCGGCGATCCCGAGCCGCTCGACTCCCTGGAGCCGTGCGACTCGCCCGCGTTCCGGGAAGAGGGCGTCACCGGCGGGGAAACCCCGGAGGAAAACGGCCTCGTCCTTTCCTCCGACTTCTCCTCGCCCGGCTACGACGACATGCTCGTCGCCAGCGCCTGGGAAAACGGCGACCGCATCGACGGCAACGATCCCGCCCTCTGGCGAAAGGACCAGTTCGGCGCCTGGATCTACCGGCCCGACTACGGCCGCCGCCATTCGGAGTTCGGCTGGGAAATCTGCGACCTCAGCGCCGCCCGCGGGGGCGGGGGTCTCGCCGCCCTGCGTCCCATGCAGTGGCAGAATTACCTCGACCAGGTCGCCGCCCTCACCCGCACCCGCATGACCGCCAGCGGCGGACACAATGTGCGGCGGTTGGTGTAGGAGAAGAGAGATTCGATTCGTCCGGGAGGCCACATCGATCCGGAGAGCATGATTTCAGCACGCACCACAGGTTCGATTCTCACTCAGATCGCTCTGTTCCTGATCGCCCATGGCGTTGGCTACTGTCTCGAAGTCGAAAGCCCCAATCTTCTCTACCTCGGGAACCTGCTGGAGTTTCTCGAGTCCTTGCCTTTCCGGACCCTCTGGTCGGTGGCATTCTGGCGCCTTTTCCCCGGGCAATTCTGGATCTACCTCGCGCTTCCCCTCCTGGCAATCACCTGTCTTTGGAAAGCCGAGCCCTCCAGGTGGCGTCTCGGCCTGTTCCACCTCTTTTCCGCCATCTGGATCTCGTTGCCCTTTCTGACGCGCCAATTCGGAGACTATCGCGGCCCCTGATTGCGCATGTTCTTCGCCTTCTTCCTCTGGCTCATGAACGAAGAAGACTCGTCACCGGCATCGAATACGCCGGGAAGATTCAGAAATGGAAGGCTCAATCGTTCCAGGTTGGCGTCGGGCCGCCAGCATCCCTTCAAGGTCGCGTAAGCAATTGCGCTGGACTTGGGAGGAGTTTCCCTGCACGACCGCGATTCGGGTGTAGCGTTCCCGGTCGTTTCACTCTCTCGCGCTCCATGTCTCCGCCCCCGCCTTCCGATACCGATCCCGATCCGGCTGCCGCCGCCGCGTTTCCCGATCGGGACGTACACAAAACCTCCGTTTCCCGCCGCGACTGGGTCTCGCTCTGGTCGGTGCTGATCGTCCAGGCGCAGAACGCGTTCAACGACAACTTCGTCAAGATCACCCTCATCGGCCTGGCGCTGGTGGTGGCGGAGGGAACGGCCATCGGGGACCGGATCGAGCACATCATGTCGGCGCTGATCCCGATCCCGTTCATTCTCCTGGCACCGATCGCGGGCTATTTCTCGGACCGGTTTTCCAAGAAGCAGGTCATCTTCCTCAGCCTGGTGGCCCAGCTGGTCATCTTCCTCTTCATCGCCGTCAGCGTCTGGTTCCGGAACATCCCCCTGGCGGTCTTCGGCTTTTTCCTGCTGGCGGTGCAGTCGACGATGTTCTCCCCGGCGAAGCAGGGCATTCTCAAGGAACTGGTCGGCTCGGAACGACTCGGCTTCGCCAACGGATTTCTCCAGATGCTCACCATGGTCGGCATCCTCGCCGGCATGTGGCTGGGCGGCGAGTGGTTCGATCACCTGCTGGAGGGCTACAATGCGGAGACGGGCGCTTCGCCGGAGAATGCCTGGCGCGCGGCCCTGATACCCATCCTCGCCATCGGCGCGAGCACGCTGGTCCCGTTGGCACTTTCCTTCGCCATCGAGCGGACGCCGGATCATCCGGGGACGAAGTTCCGCAGGGAGATCTGGTGGAGCCACTTCGTGGAACTCGGCTACCTTTTCAGCCACCGCTCCATCCGCATCGTGGCCCTGCTGCTCGCCTTCTACTGGCTGGTGGCGAACTTCCTCGCCCTCACGGTGATCGGGTTCGCCCGCGAACTGTTTCCCGCCGTGGCCGAGGGCGGCACCACCAGCGCCTCGTCGAAGATGCTGGCCTTCGTCGGCGTCGGCCTGATGGCGGGCTCGGTGATGGTCTCGTTCCTGAGCCGGAAGAAGATCCAGCTCGGCCTGGCCCCGATCGGCGCCTTCGGGATGGCGGCGGGACTGGCGGGGCTCGGGCTGCTGGAGGCCGGTTCGGCGATCTGGGAATACGCCTTCCTCTTCACCGGGTTCGCGAGCGGCTTCTTCCTGATCCCCCTGGCGGCCACGCTGCAGGACCTGCCGGAGGAACAGCATCGCGGCCGGGTTCTCGCCGCGTCGAACCTCCTCGGCTCGCTCTCGGGAGTGATCGCGATCTCGATTTCGTTGCTGCTGAGACAGGCCGGCATCTCGGCATCGATCCAGGTGCTGGTCTTCGTGATTCCGCTGGCACTGGCGGGCCTCTACGTGTTGAGACTGGCGAAACGGTTGACGACGGCGACATGAGGGAATTGCTGCGCGCCTTCTTCCGGATCACCCTGCTCCCGCCGACGCGGCTGCTCTATCGGCTGCGGGTGCTCCACACCGACCGAGTTCCGGAATCGGGCGGGGTGCTGCTGCTGAGCAATCACCTCAGCTACATCGACGCCTTCATCCTCACCGCCGCGAGCCCGCGCCCGGTGCGCTTCGTCATCGTGTCGCGCTACATGGGCAAGCGGGCGATCCGCTGGTTCCTCGAACTCTTCGGCGCCATCCCGATCACCCCGGGTAAATCGCGCGACGCCATCCGGGTGACGGCCCAATGCCTCAAGGACGGCGACCTCGTCTGCCTCTTTCCCGAAGGCCAGTTGTCCCGCACCGGGATGCTCAACGAACTGAAGAAAGGCTTCGAGCTGATCGCCCGCCAATCCGGCGCCACGGTGCAATGCGCGTGGATGCAGGGCCTGTGGGGCTCGATCTTCACTTTCGAACGCGGCCGGTATTTTCACAAGCGGCCCCACCGCCTGCCCTGGCCGGTGACCGTGGCCTTCGGCGAACCGGTTCCGGCCGACCGCGCCACCCTCGGCTGGGCACGGAAATCGCTGCTCGAACTCTCCGCCGAGGCCCTCGGCGCCCTGCCCATGGCGCGGACCTCGCTGGCGGAGGGCATCGTCCGCGGCCTGAAACGCCGACCGGGATCACTCTGTTTCGTGGAATACGCGAGCCCCGGCAAGCCCCCGCGCCGGA
>JAUIGT010000178.1 GCA_030432615.1 Verrucomicrobiia bacterium | reverse complement strand
CGGGCCACGGCGCTGCGCTTCAAGAAACCCATCATCCTGGTGGAGACCGGCTATCATTTCCAGCCCAGCAACTACTTCGAGGCGGTCCGGCCGCCCTTTCCCGAGACGCCGGAGGGCCAACGCCAGTGGCTGGAGGCAGTCAACGAGATCGTGATGGACACGCCCGACGGACTGGGCCGTGGCGTCTTCTGGTGGGAGCCCATGATGCGGGGTCGGGGCTATTTCGATGCCGACGGCAACGCCCTGCCGATCGTCGAAGCCCTTGAAAAGTGGGCCCTGCCGGTCCGCCGGGCCGACGGTCAGAAACGCCTGCAGTAGTCCGCGGGCGCCGCGACGGGACGGGACGAAGCCCGCGGTGTCACCGGTCACGGACCGATCACGGACTGCTCTCCCCACGACCCAGGGTGACCCTCACCGACCAGCGATGGGTTTCTCCGGGCTTGAGAAGGAAGTGCTCGTTCCTTTCGACCGCTTCGAGGAGGTTGTCACAGGGGGCGGTCGTTGGCTCGAGGCCGAGGTTGAAATAGGGCTCCTTGCCGTGACCCGCCCAACCCCGCTGATTGAGCCAGATGCCGAGATGGGGGATCGAGCTCCAGTCGAGGCGCAGCGAGGCGCCATCGGCTGCGGTGAGCCTGGCCCAGCTGGCGGCATGGCGTGCGGTGAAGCATTTCAAATGATGCGGTGGGACGGAGCCCGTGGCCGGATCGCGAATCCGGATGTGGCATCCGCCAGGGTTGGCGGGCTCGAGGTCGAGGCCCTCGCTGGTCGTGAGCCGGTCGGTGGGGAGTTCGAGGGTCATTCCGTCCTCGAGCGCGACGAGAGGGTGGGCGGCCCAGAGGTAGGGGTGCTCCCGGTCGCCGAGGGATTCGAGCTGGTAGTCGATCCCGAGGACATTGCCTTGCAGGTGGAGCGTGCGGGTGAAACGGGCCCGCATGGAGCGGGTCACGCTGCTGAGGGTGAGCCCCGCACCGGACGGATCCGAAACCTCCGCCGGAAGAAACACCAGGTCGCCGTGATCGGGGATCCGGGTTCCGTCGGGAAGCTCGCAGGGAGTGATCGAGGGAAACACCTCGTCCCAGCCGCCGGTGTCGAGGGTGGTGACGTAGGAAGCTCCGTAAACCGGCGGCTTGCGCTTCATGCCCGGGTTGACCCAAAGCCATTCCCGCCGCGATCGCTTGTCGAACAGCGACGAGATCTTGCCGCCGAACTCCGGAAGGATCTGCAGCGAGACGTCGTCAGTGGCAAGCTGGAGCACGAGCTTAGAGTTGAGAAACCCGGGACAGGAGTCGAGACCGGACGGAGTCACGGAGTCGCCGAGTCGTCTGCCCAGGTGTCGAATGCCATCGCCTCGCGGTGGACGCTGCCGGTTCCTCCCCATGGCGGCAAGCGAGGGGGTGCGGGGGGAGCCCGCGCTTGTCCCGAATGGCCGACATGCCCGTCCAATCCCCCGGTCGGGTGGTCGGATGGGTGGGTGCCGCCTTTCACCGACCGCGCCCATTTCCTGGGCGGTCCGCAAAAAGGGGACCGGGTCGGGTTCGTCGGCAATCGGACGAGGCATCGCGGGAGTGGAGCGCCTCCCATTCGGACCTTGATGGCCCGGAGTTTCCGGCCTTTGCTCGGCATCGCCATGGTCCGGAGATCGTGGCCGGTTTCGAGACCCTGGACCTGCCATGCCCGTCCTCCGACTTCTTGCCTTCCCGCTGGTCGCCTGTTGGTTCAGCAGGGCCGCGATTGCCGATCCCGCCGTGGTCTCGGTGCGTGACCACGGGGCGACGGGCGACGGGGTCACGCTCGACTCGCCCGCCATCAACGCGGCGATCGATGCGGCGGCCAGGGCCGGCGGGGGGCGGGTGGTCTTCCCGGCCGGGGACTACCTGAGCTACAGCCTGCGGCTGCAAAGCAACATCACGCTGCAGCTGGGTCCGGGCGCGACCCTGATCGCCGCCGAGCCGCCCGAGCCCGGGGAAAGGGGCGGCTACGACGCCCCCGAGCCGAACCCCTGGAACGAGTACCAGGATTTCGGCCACAGTCACTGGCGCAACAGCCTGATCTGGGGAGAGGACCTGGAGAACGTCTCGATCATCGGCCCGGGCCTCATCCATGGCCGCGGCCTGAGTCGTGGCAATGGCCGCGTGGCCCTTCCGGTCGGAGCACCCGCGCCACCCACCGCCGACGGCAGCCTGCCCGACGTGCTCAAGGCCGACGGTGAGTTCGACTATCCACCCCGCCCCGACCTGGTCCCCGGGCCCTTCAACTACCCCAACGCCCGCGACCGGCTTGCCGATGGCGTGGGGAACAAGGCGATCGCGCTGAAGAATTGCCGCCAGGTCACCCTGCGGGATTTCCGCATGCTGCACGGCGGCCACTTCGCGATTCTCGCCACGGGAGTGGACAACCTGACGATCGACAACCTGACGATCGACACCAACCGCGACGGCATCGATATCGATGCCTGCTCGAATGTTCGCGTCAGCAACACCTCGGTGAACGCGCCGTGGGATGACGCGATCTGCCTCAAGTCATCCCACGGGCTTGGCGAGGCCCGGCTCTGCGAGAATGTCACGATCACCAACTGCCTCGTCTCGGGTTATGACGAGGGCACGCTGCTCGATGGCACCCGCAAGCGCACCACCCGCCGCTTCGGCGGGGTCATGGGCCGGATCAAGCTGGGAACGGAGGCGGGAGGGGGCTTTCGCAACATCGTGATCTCGAACTCGGTCTTCGACTATTCCCGCGGGCTTGCACTCGAGCAGGTGGACGGCGGCGTGCTCGAGGACGTGACGATCAGCAACCTCAGCATGCGGGACGTGCAGAATGCCCCCATCTTCATCCGGCTCGGCGCTCGCTTGCGCAAGCCGGGCGCCACCCGGCCCGGTCACGTGCGCCGCATCCTGATCGACCAGGTCATTGCCCGCAACGTCTCCCCCGACCATGGGATCCTGATCGCCGGGCTGCCCGGGCATCCGATCGAGGACGTCGTGCTGTCGAACCTCCAGTTTCACTATGCCGGGGGTGGAACGGCGGAGCAGGCGGCTCGCGAGGTGCCGGAGTTCGAGACGGCCTACCCGGATCCGGATGTCTTCGGGGTGATGCCGTCATGGGGCATGTTCGCCCGCCATGTCAGGAATCTTCAGCTGCGGGACGTGGAACTCCGCACCCTCGCCCCCGATGCCCGGCCCGCCATTCACCTGGAGGATGCCAGGCGGGCCGCCTTCCGCGATGTGCGCCTGATCCCTGCCGAGGGTGAGGCCGCCTGGGCGATCCGGGACGCCGGGGACCTTTCCACCCTGCGCTGCAGTGGCCAGCCCGACAGTCCCTGATGTCCAAGCGGGTCCGGCGTGAAACAAATCGCGCCGCGAGCCGCGCCATTCATCCCGGAGCGCTGCAAGGGGCGGCTGGAGTCCCGATTGTCCCGGACCACGAGAGCAACGTGACGGCGGCCCTGCAGCGGGTGCGCGAAACCGCAGGCTGGCGCGCGGAAGCGCGGCGACCGCGGCGAGGGCGAAGCGGGATGACGGAGCGGGAATCATCCCGGATGCGGAGAGGGGTTGACGGCGATTCGCATGAGGCGAGACTGGGCGATGATCCCGACCCTTTCCCGCTCCGTCGCTGTCGCGCTGGTGTTCTCGCCCCTGCCGAGTGCCGGCAACTGGCCGCATTGGCGCGGGCCGACCGGGAACGGGGTGGCCCCCGAGGCAAAACCGCCCACGACTTGGAGCGCCACCCGGAACGTGAAGTGGAAGACACCCATCCCGGGCCGGGGATCGGGCTCGCCGGTGGTCTGGGAGAACCGCGTCTTCGTCACGACGGGCGTGGCCGAGGACGGCGGCCTGGGGTTCGACGGACAGAAGCTCTCGAAGATCGCCTTCAAGCTCTTCTGCCTCGACCGCGAGTCGGGCGAGGTCCTCTGGGAGCGGACCGCGGTGGAAGCCACCCCGCACGAGGGCACGCACTCGACCAACACCTTCGCGTCCGCCTCGCCGTGCACGAACGGGACGCATGTCTACGCCCACTTCGGCTCACGCGGTCTCTATTGCTACACCATGGACGGGGAGCTGGTCTGGAAACGCGACGATTTCGGCAAGATGGAGACCCGCAACGACTTCGGCGAGGGAAGCTCCCCCACCCTCGCGGGCGACAAGATCCTCGTCCCCTGGGATCACGAGGGGCCCTCCGCCTTGTTCGCCCTGGATCGCCTCACCGGCGAGACGGTCTGGAAGGCGGATCGCGATGAGCCCACGAACTGGTCCACTCCCCTCGTGGTCGAGCACGACGGGGTGTCCCAGGTCATCCTGAACGGACAGACTTGCGCGCGGAGCTACGACCTCGCCACGGGTGAGGAACTCTGGCGCTGTGCCGGCCAGACCCAGCGCCCGGTGGCTTCCGCGGTCAGCACCGGGGACCTCGCCATCGTCGCGAGCGGATTCCGCGGCAGCTACATCGGGGCGTTTCGCCTCGACGGACGGGGCGACCTCGCGGGAACGGACCACGTGGCGTGGAGCTCGGACCGCAACACGCCCGATCTCGCCTCGCCCCTTCTTTCCGGGGACCGCCTCTACTTCACCCGCAGCAAGTCCGCCCTTCTCACCTGCGTCGACCCGCTCACCGGCGAGGCCCACTTCACCGCGGAACGCATCCCGGACCTCTCGACCCTGTACGCCTCACCGGTCGCGGCGGGCGGGCATGTCTACATCACGGGCCGCAGCGGGACGACGGTCGTCATCAAGGATGCCGGGGAACTCGAGGTTGTGGCGAGCAATTCACTGGAGGAAGGCGTCGACGCCACCCCCGCCCCGGTCGACGACGAGCTGTTCATCCGGGGAGAACGGCATCTCTTCTGCATCGCGGAGGAGTGAAGTGCGGGACGCGCCGTGAAAGGGGGCCGCCAAGGAGATCTCGAACGGACCTCGGGACCAGAAAAGCAAACACCTTGACTGACCCCTCCACCCCTCGTCCACCTTGCTATGTCCCAAAAGAAAGCGGCCGTCCCCTCATGGAGACGACCGCCTTGGAAGGTCGGCTTCGAACGTCAGCTCATCCGCGCCGACGGCGCACGAAGGCCAGCGCGGCGGCGAAGCCGGCGAAGATCGAAACGGACGGCTCGGGAACCAGGCGCGCCTGCAGGTTGTTCTCGAGGTCCGTCGACGAGAGCTGGGTGTCGTGGATCGAGACGTAGTCGATCGCGCCCTGGAACCACTCCTGCGAGGCCTCGGCCTCGCCGTCGCCGCCGCGGTCGATCGCGAAGTTGCCGATCCCGAAGATCCCGGTGGCGCCGGCCAGCGAACTCGGGTCGGCGGTGTTCCAGGTCTTGTTCAGGGCCAGTGTGGGAACCGTCTCGCCGTCGGTCAGGTTGGCGACGTAGATCTGCGCGCTCGCTTGGCCAGGGGTCGAGGTGAGGTCGATCACCGCGGCGATGTAGAGCCAGTCACCCGAGTCGTAGGTCGCCGCCTCGCCGTAGTCGCCGAAGCTGCTGCCGATGATCGAGCCGACCGAGGTCGGGTCGTCCTGGACGAAGTAGTAGCCCCGGTCGCTGCCCGGCCGGGTCTGGAAGATGTAGTTGACCGCGGAACCCGTCGTCTTGGTGTCCGGCTTGAGGATGGTCTCGATGGTGAACTGGCCGGGGCTGGTGAAGCCGCTTCCGGTCAGGCCGGCACCGGCGATCGATGACTGGGTCGGGTCGACGTAGAACGGCCGGTAGGCCTGGCCGATCCCGTTGTAGCCGGGCTCGTAGCCAATGTCGCCGGCAGTGCCGAGAATGCCGCCGACATCCCCTTCACCGGGGGCCTCGATCAGGTCGAGCGAGCCAACGGAGTCCTCGAGTTCGCTTCCGGCATTGAAGTCCCACAGGTGAATGAGGGCCGCATGGGCGGGCGATGCCGCGAGGAGGCCGGCGGCCGAGGCGGCAAGAATCGCGGGCAGCTGGGTGGTCTGGAGTTTTTTCGGTTTCATGGCTTGGATCGTCGGGTTGAGGAAAGAAACGGCCCGGCCGGGGATCTTCCACGCCCAAGGCGCCCCCCCCGGAGCGATCGGCCCGAGCGGCAGGTTCTCTAAAGGAAGCGCGGGCCACTTGACAAGCTGAAACGGACCGGAGGCCCGCGCCTTCTCGAAGCCCGCTCAACGCTCGCGCGGCTCGCCGTTGATGCGGACGCGCTGGAAATTGAGGTTCTCGGCGTTGGTCAGCACGCTCGCCCGGGCCACCGACTTGAACTCGCAGTCGCGCACGACCACGTCGCGGATCGGCTGCTCGGCGTGGCCGTGGAAGAAGAAGGCCCGCGGCGCCTTCTCCACCGTCACCCGCTCCATGCTGACATTGCGCACCCGCGGCAGGAACTCGCCGGTCTCGTTGGCGTAGTGGAGGTTGATCCGGAAGATCGCGTCGGCCACCTCGCTGACCTCGACGTCGCGGAAGTGGATGTTCTCGACGAAGCCGCCGCGACGGGGGCTCGACTTGATCCGCAGCGCCCGCTCGAGGTGCGGGCTGTCCATCACGCAGTTCTCGGCGAAGACGTTGCGCACGCCGCCGCTCATCTCGCTGCCGCAGACCACCCCGCCGTGGCCCTCGAGCATCTTGCAGCCGCGGATGATGATGTTCTCGCTCGGCGTGTCGATGCGCCGACCGTCGTGGTCGCGGCCGCTCTTGATCGCGATGCAGTCGTCGCCGGTGTCGAAGTAGCAGTCCTCGATCAGCACGTCGCCGGTCGACTCCGGGTTGCAGCCGTCGTTGTTCGGGCCGAGGCCCTTCACGGTGACCTTGCGGACGGTGACGTTGCGGCACAGCACCGGGTTGATGAACCACATCGGCGAGTCGCGGAAGGTGACGCCCTCGATGAGGATGTTGCGGCAGCGATAGGGCTGCACGAAGACCGGCCGCAGGCCGTGGCCCTCGCCGAACACGCGCTCCTCGACCGCCACCCCGTCGGCCGCCATCTGGCGCAGCCGGTTGATCGCCCCGCGGGCATCGCGCGAGTAGCCCCACCAGTCGTCCTTGGTCGCGCGACCGTGGAAGGTCCCCTGGCCGGTGATCGCGATGTCCTCCTGCTCGAAGGCGTAGATCAGCGGCGAGTGGTTCATCACCTCGGTGCCCTCGAAGCGGGTGAAGACGTTCGGGTAGTCGGCCGGCTCGACGCTGAACGAGACGGTCGCCTCCTCGGCGAGGTGCAGGTTGACCTTGCTCTTCAGGTGGATCGGTCCCGCCACGAACCACTCGCCCGCCGGGATCACCACGCGGCCGCCGCCGGCCGCCGCGCAGGCCTCGATCGCCCGGGTGATGCCGGGCAGGGCGTCCTGCGTGCCATTGCCCAGCGAGGGCCTCGCGCCGTGCTCGGTGATCGGAAAGTCGCGGTCGGGAAACTCGGGCGCCCGGATCGCCTCCAGCAGCTTGGGCACCGCGGCCCAGGGATCCTCCTCGGCTGCCAGCGCCGGGGCGGCGGCCAGCAGGCTGAAGAGAAGCGCCGAGAGCGCCGCCGGGCGGTTTGAGACCCGGAGTTTCAAGGGGTGGTCGGTCGTTATCGCTGCCATGTCGAGTGAGGGTGGAAATCCCAAGATCCACCCCCCCGCCCAAAAACGCGACCGCACGTTCTGTCCTAATCGGGCCCTCTTGGGGTCAGCCCTTGCATTCTAACCGTACGGTTGAGGGGATCGGTTCCAGTCAACACGCTCCAGCCCGGCTTCGATGCCTCCAGACCGGGCGCACGTGCAGACTTCCCGCTGGGATGCGAATCCAGCGGGGTCGCCGCCGGATCTCTTGACCTGCGTGCTCCCTCCAATCCGCGGAACCGAGTGCATGTCAGGACCCTCACGGCTCACGGACCTGCTCCGTTGGATCGAGATCCTTGAACAGGTTCCGACCCGGGGCGAACTCCAGGTTTCGATCGTTTGGGGAGGGATTGAAGTAGTAGGTGAATGAAATTGAACCGAACGCCTTCGGCTTGTTTCTGTGAGAGACATGCCACCCAGACTCTCTTGGATCAAAACGAATATTCCCCATGATTTTCCCATAATTCGAAGACACAATCTTGCCATCCAATTTCGAAACCCTCGACCGAAAAAAGCAGCCAACATTATCACGAAATTCTTTATCGTGATATGATTTAGAAACTCTCGTCATTCCTGGTTCATACCCATCCAAGATCGCCTCATGAGGCATCTTCAATTCGGAATACTCTAAATAGGCATTACTAATTGGCGCAACACCTTCACCTTCCGAAAACTTGACCTCCAGCCTTCCTTCAGTCTCTCCACCGTCAACGTTCCTCGTACTATACCTAAACAACGCATCCTTAGTTTTCCCCTCACCATGAGGCAAGACCCAGTCCCCCTCTTCGAAATCGAATCCGATCCACTCCCCGTTTACCGGAAAACCGAGGGTCACCGCTTTCGCATATAGAGGGACGGGATTGATTACCTTCCTCATTACATATTCAAACTCATGATCTTTGGATCGGCTGAGACGACCCGACTCTACTCCATAATAGCCCTCCCTCTCCAGCCCAACGTGCATTCTTAGCTCAGGCGTTCCTTCCGCCTCAAAGACACCAAAGGGGTCCGTTTCCCCCTCAATTCTCGTTGTAGAGTCTCCATCATAACCCAGAAAAGTGACCACTACAGATACCCCACCAATAGGGTCGCTTCACAAAGAGGCCGCCCTCCCCAGCGGTCGGGGGCAGCTCGAACTCCAGTGACCCGCTGGTTCCCGCGAGCGGACCGCCATGGTCGTGCCATTCATCGAGGTCACTCGTGACCGAGAGTTGGTAGACCTTTCCCTCGATGCTCGGCCACAGGAGGGTCCGGACCGGGTCGATCGCCCCGCCCCGCCCCGCGCAATGAAGCGCGCCACCCGCCCCGGCGAATCGGCCACGAAGGGATGGGTGCCGGCGATTGCCTCCTCGTGGTTCGTCCAGCCATCGCCATCGGGGTCAGCGGCGGGATCATGGTTGGAATCGAGGGAGCTGAACGCCTGGCCCTGGTTGAAGGATTTCTCCCAGAGGTCGCTCATCCCGTTCTGGTTCTCGTCCTGGATGCCCGGGGCGAGTTCGGCGGCGAGCAGGGCGAGGAGGGCGACAGCCGATCTCGGGACACGCATCGGTCTTCTCTCGGAAAAGGGTGGTTCGGGTTTCAGCGGACCCGGGAAGTGCCGGTGGAGGAGGCGGGTCGCCCGACTGGCCACGCCGACTCCGCCGATCTCCGAGGACTTTCCATGATCCAAGGGTAGCGTGAATCAGAGCCCGGCCGGACCACTCGAGACAAGGCAAAGTGGCGAACAGAATGCGAACCACGTTCAGGAATGGTTAAGCATTCGACCGCTTGGGAGAGCCCGGAGTCATCTTGGATGCCAGGCCTCCCTCGCCCCACCCGGCCTCCTCTTCGCCCCCGACAGGGGTCGCAGCCGTGTCCTGCAAACCCTTCCGCTCGCTCCACGCACTCCGCTGCGCTTCTCAGGCCATGCCCTCAGGTGGCTCGGCGCTTACCGGCGAACCGGCCCGCCTTCGCCAAGGCTTCGGCGGCCATTCTTCGCTCTCGTCGGTCTCGAGCAAAAAATGGCGGAGAGAGTGGAGAAGTCGATCGCAACCGACTCACCGTCAGCGCTTTTAGAGCTACTGAGGCTCGCCCTGGACCGAAGTTCCAACAACGTTTCCAACGGTTCGTTGACACCAGGGCCATGGGAGATGAACCCGACAAAGCGTCGAAAGTTGAAGGGCACGATGGTCATCGGATCCGGTGCCTCCACAGTGAGAATTTACCCGTACACCCGCAGTAACGGCTACCAGCAGAACAACCTCTGCTGGAACGAAGGGGGTCGGCGGCGAATCCGCTGCATTTCGGACCCCGTCGAAGCCCAGACGGTGGCGCACCAGATCAGCGTCAGGCTCGCGAACAGACGTTCGACCGGCAATGAGATCACCCACCGTGACATCGAGATTCTCCAGCACTGTGAGGACCTCCTCGAGCCTTTCGAGACGAAGCTCGTAGCGGTGGTCGAGGAATGGGTGGCGGCGCGCAAGGCGGATCCCGAGGTGCCGATCACCGAGGCGGTCCGGTTCTACGCCTCCAACGGTCCCGACCAGTTTCCCGAGCGCACCACGGCTCAAGTGGCGGACGAGTTTGTCGCATCGCTCCAAGCCAAGGGGGTGAGTGCCGCCTACGTCTCCAGCGCCCGGTATCACCTGCGCAGGTTCACGGAGAAGACCGATGGAAAGATCGCCGAGATCACGGTGGCTGACATCAACCGATTCCTCAACGGGCTCAAGAAGCTCAGTCCGGTCAGCAAGAACGGGATACGCCGAAACATCGTGACGATGTTCGGCTTCGCCAAGCGTCAGGGCTACCTCCACCCGGACCGCAGAACTGCCGCCGAGCGGAGCGAACGCTTCAAGGAGCCGGAGACCGAGATCGCCATCTTCACCCCGGATGAGATGGAGAGAATACTCCTCGCCGCCGGTCTGCGAATCCTTCCGATGCTCGCGATTGGTGCCTTCGCGGGCATCCGATCCGCAGAGATCCAACGCCTGACTTGGGCTGACGTCAAATGGGACCGGGGTCACATCGAGATCGCCGGGCGGAAGGCAAAGACTGCAGCCCGCCGCCTGGTGCCGCTGACGGACAACCTCAAGGCATGGCTCGCTCCATGGCGGAAGGCACGCGGCGCTATTGTTCCCATTTCCAACGCCTCGGGGGCCCTCAACGATACCGCCATCAAGGCCGGGATTCGCGGGGGATGGCGCCAGAATGGGCTCAGACACTCGTTCATCAGCTACCGGGTGGCGGAGACCGGGGATGTCGCCCGCACGGCTCTGGAGGCGGGCAACTCGCCGAAAATGATCTTCCGCCACTATCGGGAGGTCGTCGACGAGGGAGCGGCGAAGCAGTGGTTCTCGATCATGCCGCCTGAGGTGTGCTGGAATCCTGGACCGTTTCCCACCAGAATCCATGCCCGTGAACCAGAAGCCCCGCAAGCATTACACCGCCGAGTTCAAGGCCCAGGCCGTCGATCTGCTCGACACCGGCCGG
>JAUIGT010000177.1 GCA_030432615.1 Verrucomicrobiia bacterium | reverse complement strand
CGTCTCGCGCTTCTTCGCCCCCGGCGCCGGGGTCCCCGAGGACCCCGTGACCGGTTCGGCCCACTGCACCCTGACTCCCTACTGGTCCCGGCGCCTGGGCAAGGACGTTGGAA
The DNA here is from genome assembly GCA_030432615.1 of Verrucomicrobiia bacterium. GTDB lineage: Bacteria > Verrucomicrobiota > Verrucomicrobiia > Verrucomicrobiales > DEV007 > JAEUHH01. The sequence continues at coordinate 10,931 of JAUIGT010000177.1, read as the reverse complement.
ACCGTGGGGGAATCCTTGAACAGGAAGAAAGCGAGCAGACCGACGGAAACGATGGCCATGAGCGAGGAGGGCACCGCCTTGGTCAGCTTCGGGAAAAACTGGATGATGACCATGGTCAGGGCGACCAACCCGATCATGATGGCCATGGATCCCCCTTGCAGCCACTCGCCTGTCGCGGGATCGCGGAACGAGGGGAACTGGGCCATGAGGATGACGATGGCGAGCCCGTTGACGAACCCGATCATGACCGGGTGCGGCACGAGGCGAATGAATCGTCCGAGCTTGAGCAGGCCGAAGGTGATCTGGATGATCCCGGCCAGCATGATGACGGCGAAGAGATACTGGAGCCCGAGTCCTTCCCCGAGGGCATCGCCGTGGAGCACCGCTTTTCCCGCCACCACCGCGATCGCTCCGGTGGCTCCCGAAATCATGCCGGGCCGGCCGCCGAAGGCCGCCGTGATGAAGCCCATGAACACCGCCGCCCAGAGCCCCACGAGGGGATCGACCCCGGCGGCGAAGGCGAAGGCGATGGCTTCCGGAACCAGGGCCAGGGCCACGGTGAGACCGGAGAGGATGTCGTCCTTGTAGTTGCCGTTTTTCTTGCGGAAGAGATCAAACATGTCGGGAGACAGGACAGGCAGAGCCGAGCCTGTGGTTTATCAGCTTTTTCGTTAGTCCCGCGGGCGCGGGGAAATGAAATGAGTTTTTCCTTCGGATCGCCCAGAGGGGGTCCCGCCGCCGCGCCCGGCGATCGTCCGATCGCATCCATTGCCCGCCAGCCGGCCTGCGCGCGCCTTCTGTCGCCCGGATCGGCGGAAGATCAAGTCGGTTCTTCCGATCCACGCTTGGTATGCGCCACGGTCGGGGCTATGGATAGACCATGAATCTCGAGTTGCCCAAGTGGTTCGATCTCCACACCCACTTCCGCCAGGGACCGGGCGTGCCCGCCTACATCCAGGCCCATCTCGACATGGGTTGTGCCGGCGCGCTGGCGATGCCGAACACCAAGCCACCCGTCTCGCGCGTCTTCGGGGACAACCTCGGCGACAGCTGGACGATCGAGAACTACGCCGCCGACCTGCGCGCCGCCGGAGCCGACCGCTTCGAGCAACTCATCGTCCCCCTCTACCTGACCCGCGAAACCACGGCGGAGATGATCGCCGAGGGCGCCGCCGACGGCCTGCTCCGGGCCGCCAAGTACTACCCGCCCCACGGCACCACCAACGCCGAGCACGGCGCTCCCATGGCCGACTTCCTCGGGGGCGACGTCTTTCGCGCCATGGAGGAAAACGACGTCGTCCTCTGCATTCACGGCGAGCAGCACGGACTGGGGGGAGCCGACTACTTCGCCGCCAACCGCAACGCGGAATCCCTCTTCTATCGCGAGGCCATGCCCCGCCTGCTCGAGAACCATCCGCGGCTGAAGATCGTCTGCGAACACATCACCACGAAGGATGCGGCCGAGTTCGTGCGTCAGGCGCCTGGCAACGTGGGGGCGACGATCACGCCGCAGCACCTGCTCTACACGATCGGCGATCTCATCCAGGGACTGAAATATCACCTCTACTGCCTCCCGGTGGTGAAGTTCGACGACGACCGGGACGCGCTCCGCGAGGCCGTCACCGAGACGAGCCAGGCGAAATTCTTCGCCGGCACCGACAGCGCCCCGCACACGGTGAAGGCGACCGAGTGCGGCTGTGCCGCGGGCTGTTTCACCGGAGGCTGCGCGCCCCAGCTCTACGCCATGGGATTCGAGGAAGGCGGGATCGACCTGGAAAGTCCCGCCGGCCTCAGCACCTTCGAACGCTTTCTGAGCCTGAACGGGCCGGCCTTCTACGGCTTCGAACCGTCTTCCGAACGATTCCAGCTCGAGAAGGCCGCCTCCGAAACCGCCATCCTCAACACCGAGGCCGGTCCGGTGACCCCCCTGCCGCTGGGAATGAATCTCGGCCTGACCTGGCGCATCGGGTAGCCGCGGAACGCGCAAACCGCATTTGCCCTTCCTCTCCCGTCCCCTATCGTGCTGCCGTGAGCCTGGAAGCCGCCATCACCCGACTGCCGATCGTCACCGTGCCCGCGGGCGAAGCCCTCATCACCGAGGGGGAGCGGCTCGACCGGATCTTCTTTCTCAAGTCGGGAAGGATCGAGATCACGCGCGACGCGATCCGGCTCTCCCTGATCCAGACGCCCGGCGCCGTGCTCGGGGAAGTCTCGGTCCTGCTCGGGGTACCCTCGACCGCGACGGTGACGGCCCTCGACGAGGTGGAGGCCTATCGCTGCGACGACGCCATCACCTTTCTCCGGAGCCATCCCGACGTGTCCCTGCACGTTTCCCAACTGCTCGCCCATCGTCTCGCGGCCGCCACCCTCTACCTCGTCGATGTGAAGGAACAGCTCCAGGGCTGCTCCGACCATGTCGGCATGGTCGATGGCGTGCTGGATTCCATTCTCCACCGGGACCTGAAGAAGAAGATCTCGCTCTGACGACTCCTTCGCGCCGGCCTAGCCGCGCAGGGCCAGCGTTTCCTCCTCGCACCCTTCCATGCCGCACCAGGTGACGGTGCCGTCGGCGACCTCGAGCTCGACCGTCGCCGGTTTTTCCCCGATCTGTCGTCCCCCGTTGATGACGACGGTGGGCCCGATCCGATCGATCCAGGATCCCTCGGGCTCGTAGTAGGGCGCGTTGTGCACGTGACCGGAAAAGACGAGATCCGGGGCGTAGGTTTCGATCCAGGTCACCAGCGTGCCATCGCCCAGGTCCCGCTTCCCGTTCCAGCTGGTCTTGGCTCCACGGGGAGGCGCGTGGTGCACCCAGAAAACCGGTCGCGGATCCTTCTCCCGCGAGAGGGAATGCGACGCCAGCCAGTGCTCGATCCGGTCCCGCTCCTCCTCGCTCTCCCACCAGGGAAAGGACAGGATCCTGAAGTCTTCCGCCTCGTAGCAGCCGTGATCGACGGTCAATCCCGGGATTCCCAGGTCCTCCAGCCACTCCGCCGACCGGACCCCGTCGCAGTCCTCGATCAGGTCGTGGTTTCCCGAACAGACGACCATCGGCACCTGGCCGCAGATGCGACGAAAGTATTGCCCGACCACCGATGCCTGGGTGTCGGGATCGACCGGGGAGCCGAGCTCGAGCAGGTCTCCGGCGATGACGACCAGGTCGAAGTCACGGCTCGCCTCCACCAGCCAGTCATACTGCGGCAGGCTGTAGTGGATGTCGGAAACGACGAGGAGATTCATCGAGCGCGGGAGCCGGAACTGGCTCCCCGCACTCTGGCAAAGGACGAAGCCCTTTCCAAGTGGCATTCCCGCCCTCATCCCGCCCGCAACGCGTCCAGCTCCAGCGTGTGGGTCATCACCGCCGCGCCCTGCTCGTCGATGATCCGGACCGTCAACGACGGGCGGGGCGCGTCCCAGTCGATCCCCAGGTGACCGACGTTGGGCAGGTGCCAGGTCGTTTTCGAAAACCGATTCCGATTGGGCGTCGGAGTGCCGCGCGGGTGTTTCTGGGTCATGGAGCTGGAGGTGAAGTCGTGGATCGGATACCCGCTCGGCCCCGCGATTCGCGAGAACTCGCACCAGTGCCGGTCGCCGCTCAGGAAGACCACTCCGTTTGCCCGGGTCTCGCCGATCAGGTCGAGCATGCGCTGGCGCTCCCGCGGCAGGTTGGCCCAGCATTCGCCGCCGTGGACTTCGGGAGCGAACTGGATGCTGCTCACGATCAGGCGCAGCTCCGCGGGTTCCCGCAACACCTCTTCCAGCCAGGCCCACTGCGCCGACCCCAGCATCGTGGCCGAGGGATCATCGAGCGCCACATAGGGACCGCCGAGAAGCGCTTCCTCTTTCGGCACCTTCTTCAGGGCACTGCGGAAATACCGGGTATCGAGCAGGATCACCTGCACCCGCCGTCCCTCCGGCCCGAAAGTGCGGGCATGGTAGACGCCTTCCCTCCGGCGTCGGGGCGAGTCGACCGGCTCGTCGAGCCAGTTCCAGAATTCCGCCTGCGCCTCGACCTTGTTCGGGTAGTCGGCCCCGCCATCGTTCTGCCCGAAATCGTGATCGTCCCAGGTGGCGAGAATGGGCCGGTCGCCGAGCCCCTGGAAAAAGCGGCTCGCCTTCAGCTCGGCGTACTTTTTCCGCATCATCGGGACCCCGCCCTTGTCGGCGTAGACGTTGTCGCCCATGAAGAGGAAGAGGTCGCGTGGCAGGGTCAGCGTCCGGTCCAGCATCGGGTGGTCCGCGGTGTTCAGGCAGGAACCGAAAAGAATGTCGCGAAGCGGCTCGGCGGGGCTGGCGTCGGCGCCGCGCGCCTCACCGGAACCAGGGGACAAGGCCAGCAGGGGCACCGCTCCCAGCACGCGCCGGCGGGAGATTTTCGAAGTCGTCGTCATCGTCCCATCCTACCGTGCCCCCGTTTGCGCCGCGAGCGATTCCGGGCGAAGGCCCCCACTCTTCGAAGAGAGAGGTCGGCGTCACTGGATCGGGGCGGTGAGCCTCGCCACGCGGGTGGCGAGGCGAAACGGGAAGGACTTCTCGGCCAGCTCCTCCGCCCGGAAAGGCGACGCCTCGGCGAAGTCGGCCTCGAGCATTTCGGCCACCTCCGCGTTGAAGGACTCGTCGGCCACCGCCATGGTGATCTCGAAGTTCAGCCGGAAGGAACGGTTGTCGAAGTTGGCCGTTCCCACGGTCGCCAGGGTGTCGTCCACGAGCACGACCTTGTGGTGCATGAATCCCTTCTCGTAGCGATAGACCTCGATGCCCGCGTCCTCCATTTCCTCGAGGAAGGACCAGTGCGAAAACTGGATCAATTGGCTGTCCGAGGTCGCGGGCACAAGGACGCGGACATCCACCCCGCGCAGCTCGGCCAGCTGCAGGGCACTGACGAACTGCTCGTCGGGCACGAAATACGGGGTCGCAATCCAGAGTCGTTCCCGGGCCGCGTTGATCGCCTCGAGAAAGAAAAGGGTGCAGTACTCGAGCTGGTCGGCCGGACCGGTCGGGAGGCAGAGCGCGGCCTGGTTGGCTCCCGAGGGCGCCGCCTCGGGATCCCAGTTGAGTTCGCGGATCAGTTCCTTCGAGGCCCAGAGCCAGTCCTCGACGAAGGGAACCTGGACGCACGGCACCACCGGACCGCTCACCTTGAGATGGGTGTCCCGCCAATAGCCGAATTTCGGATCGAGACCGCGATACTCGTCGCCCACGTTGAGTCCGCCCACCCAGGCTTCCTTTCCATCGACCACCACGATCTTGCGGTGGTTGCGGAAGTTGAGCTGGAATCGGTTGGCCTCGCCCTGGGTGGTGTTGAAGGGCAGGACCTCGACTCCCGCCTCTTCGAGGTCGGCGAAATAGGTGCTTCCCTTCGGCATCCGGGTGCCCACCTCGTCGTAGAGCAGGTAGCAGCGCACGCCGGCCTCCGCCCTGGCGACCAGCCGGTCCTTCAACGCCCGTCCCGTTTCGTCGTCGCGCAGGATGTAGAACTGGACGAGCACATAGTCGGTCGCTCTCTCGATTCCCTCGTTGATCGAGGCGAAGGTGGCGTCGCCATCGACCAGCAGTTCCACGTCATTGCCCCGGGTGAAGGGCAGACCGGCCAGCTTCTCGGCGAAGGTCGGGCGCTGATCCTCGGGGACCGCCACGAGATCGCGCTCCGTCAGCGCCGCCATGAATTCCTCGCGGAGTTTCCGCGCCTCCTCCATCGAACTCCGCCTCGCGACCACGTAGCCGGAGAACTTGCTCCGGCCGAACACCCAGTAGGCGGGCACGGAAACGAGGGGAATTGTGTTCAGCGAGATCGCCCAGGCGATGGCACCCTGGGACGTCCGCACCTCCATGACGGCCTTGACCGAGGTCAGGAAACCGGCCACGTGCGCGACGAACAGGATCGCCGCATAGAGACGGTTTCGGCGCTTGCGGGTCGCCTTTTGCGACTTCGATTTTTCTTCGGAGGCCCGAGAAGGATCGGGCCTTTCGACCGTCGCCTGCTGCTCGTCGGAATTCATGCTCCTCTTTGTAGGGAAATTCCCCTTCCCTGTCGAGCCAACGGGCGGCCCTTTCTTATCGACTTGCACCCTCTCCCCTTCCGGGACGACATTCCGGACGACGTGTCCGGCTGGCGACACGAGGAGCAGATGGATTGGATCCCATGGTTCACGATCGCGACGGTAGTGCTGCTGCTGTTCTTCGACTATACCAACGGGTTTCACGACACGGCGAACATGGTGGGCAGCGTCATCGCCACCCGGGCGATGTCGCCCACCCAGGCGATCGCCATCGTCAGTTTCTACACCTTCCTCGGGCCGCTGCTCGGCGGCACCGCCGTGGCCAACACCCTCGGCCAATTCGTCGCCCTGGACGACCAATCCACCCTGACCGGTGTCTCCGTGGTCTTCGCCGGGGTGGTCGGGGCCGTCGCTTGGAACCTGCTCACCTGGTGGCGTGGGCTGCCCTCGTCTTCGTCGCACGCGCTGGTGGGAGGACTGATCGGCGCCGTCCTCGCGGCCGCCGGCGGCGATCACATTCGTTGGGGATGGGAGGCCCTCGTGCACCGGGGAGAGTGGACCGGCGTGACCAAGATCGTGGCCGCCCTGCTGTTCTCTCCGCTTCTCGGATTGATCGCGGGCTTTCTCCTGTTTCGCCTGCTGCGGTTCCTCTGCCGCGGAGTCACGCCGAAAGCAAACCGTCCCCTGCGCCGGCTGCAGTGGCTGGGAGTCGCCTGGCTGGCCTTTTCCCATGGAGCCAACGACGGCCAGAAGAGCATGGGCGTGATCACCATGGTGCTGGTGCTCGGGGGCCACCTTCCACACTTTCAGGTACCCTTCTGGGTCATGCTGCTCTGCGCCAGCGCCATCACTCTCGGTACCGCCTCCGGAGGCTGGCGGATCGTGCGCACCGTCGGGTTCGGCATCTATCGCCTGCGGCCGATCCACGGATTCGCCAGCCAGGTGGCCGCCGCCACCGTGATCTCGGGCGCCGCCGCCCTCGGCGCTCCCGTCTCCACCACCCACCTCGTCAGTTCGACCATCATGGGCGCCGGGGCCGCGGACCGGCCCAAGGGTGTCCGCTGGGGCAAGGCGGGGGAAATTCTCTTCACCTGGGTGGTCACGATCCCGGGTACCGCTCTCGCCGGCGCCTTCTGCCGATGGTTGATCAGTCTCGCACTCTCCTGAAATGAAATCCGAACGCCCCCGCTTCTGGACCCGACTGCGGCATCGCTTTCGCCCGCGCCGCCCCGACTTCTACGGACAGCTGGGAGAACAAGGCACCATCCTCGTGCAGGCCCTGGAGGCGCTCGAGGATTTCCTGCAGGACAACCAGCAGCAGCAGGCCGAGCGCGTCCGCGACCTCGTCGTCATGGGACACGACCTTGCCCGCCGGAACCTCGACGACCTCCACCGCACCTTCGTCACCCCGATCGATCGGGAGGATCTCTACGCCATCATCAACGCCGTCGATCATGTCTTCGACTACGTCACCACCGCGGTCCGAGAGATCGAACTCCTCGAGGTCCCGGGCGACCGCTGGATGCGGGACATGAGCGGCGAACTCCTTCGCGGAGCGAACGCTCTTCGCGAGGGGTTCCGCCTCTTCGAGAAGGATCCGGCCGTCGGCGGCGCCAAGGGCGACGAAGCCAGGCGCGCCGAACGCGAGGTCGAGGAATGCTACCGCCAGGCCCTGGGTGACATGTTCGGCGGGAAAGCCCTCGAGGAAATGCGAAACCGCGAGGACCTCGCCACCTCGCTGGACTGCCTCGACTACGTCTTCGCCCAGATGAAACGCCGCGAAGTCTACCGCCACCTTTCCAACGGCGCCGACCGGCTCGCCCGGGTCGGGGAACTGCTCCACGACTTCGGGGTGAAGTACGGCTGATACCGGATCCAAATAAGATCTGGACGATTTGCGAGACCTTCGGTTCTCGGGGCGAGGCGCGCTGAGGGAAGGTAGCGGCCTACCTGACCGAGGCGGAACGAAGCATCCGGGTGGCGAAGGCTCGCATCACAAAAATCAACCGAAGGCTGGGATCCTTTTTTGCCATTTCAATCAATCGTCCAGAGGTTATTGGAATTCGGTATGAGATCAGGGAAGGGGCGGTTCTCGGCCGGCAGGGTGGGACGGCCCTCAATCCTCCAGCTCGACGATCCAGATGTTCCGGAAGCGAACGGGGTTGCCATGGTCCTGCATCTTCAGCGGGCCGGTATCGGCATGCCTGCGGTACTCGGAAATCGAGTGGGGACCGCGCCAGCCGGTGCCGCCGCTCAGCTCCACGTCGTCGTGGATGACGTGGCCGTTGTGGACCACGGTGAACCGCGCCTTCCGGACGACTTCGCCCGCGTCATCGAAGACCGGGCGCTGGAAGGTGATGTCGTAGGTCTGCCATTCCCCCGGCTTGCGGCAGGCGTTGACGTCGGGCTTCTTCCGGCCGTAGAGCGCCCCGCACTGTCCGTCCGGGTAGGTGGTGTTCTCGTGGGAATCGAGCACCTGGATCTCGTATTCGCCCATCAGGAAGACGCCGCTGTTGCCACGTCCCTGGCCGTCTCCCATCACCTTCGAAGGCGTGGCGAACTCGATGTGGAGACGGCAGGAGCCGAACTTCTCCTTCGTCTCGATGTAGCCGGCGCCCTTGACCGACTCCAGCGCCCCGTCCTTCAGCTGCCACTTGGTCGGCTTGCCGCCCGGCCCCGTCCAGTTCGCGAAAGTCTCCGCGGTTCCGTCGAAGAGGACCTTCGCCCCGGCCGGGGGCTTCGCCGCCTCGGCATCGTAGGGCTTCGGCTCCACCACCGGCGGCGGCGGTTGCTTTGTCGGATCGGTCTCGTGGACTTTCACCCCGTCGATGAACATGTACTCGACCTGCTTGCCGTTTTCCTCCCGGGTCTCCTTGCGGATGACGGGCTCCCCGCCACGAACGACACCGGGAAGAACGAATCCGGCCAACAGGGCCGGGACCAGGAACAGGGAGACGGGGAAAATCTTCATGGCGCGGATGGTTCGGAAATCGCGGGGAAAGGTCAAGCCAGCATTGCGGCGGGAGGAGCGAGTCGCAGTATCGGCAACGACCCGGACTCCCGGGCCGAAAAGGCGACTTCGCGGCTTTTTCCCGCGGGATACTCGGGGTAGAAACTGCATCGAATGAACCGGGCAAAAATCTTCCCGGAAGGAGCCCTCACGCAGTCATGTCGTCGTCCAAGAGAAAGAAGAACAAGGCCGCGGCCATCGTCGTCGGTCCCATCCTGGTGATCGCCGCGATCGTCGCATTGTGGAAAAACGAGACCCGCTTCGACTACCACAAGGCGGCCCGCGCCACTCCGCACGCCGCCACCGTCGCGCTACTGGAGCCGGGGCGGAATGCCTCCTACTCCGGAGCCATGAGCCGGGATCTCGTGTTGCCGGGAAGGTACATCCGGACCTTCACGGGCTACCTCGTCGTCCATCGGCAGGCGGAGATCTATTGCTGGGAACGCGACGAGGACGAGGACGGGCACGTGACCTGGAGCAAGCGGTGGATGGGCAGCCTCGAAAGCAATTCCCGCAACCGCGATCTGCGGCAGGAACTGCATTCGGGACGGATGCTGCCACCCTCCTACCGGGTCGGGGAACTCGAACTGACCTCGGATCGGATCGAGTTCGTCGATGCCCGCCAGCCGGTCGCCCCCGGTCCCCTGCCAAAGACACCCGAGGGAGAAAAACTCCGCGTCGAGGGAGACTACCTCACGCTCCGAAAGGGACGGGCCGACGAACTCGGCGACGAGCGTCTCAGCTTCCAGGCGATCCCGGTGCCGCCGCGCGCGACCTGGTTCGGTCGCTACTCCGGAGACAGGGGCGTCGCCGATACCACCGCGGCGCGCAGCGGAATGATCGCTTCCCTGATCCGGGATTCGGGAGTCCTGCACCATCTCGTCGCCGGCGAGCGGGACGTCGCCCTGGAAACCATGAAACAGCACATCGAGCGGCTGAAGTGGATCGTCCGCGGGATCGGTTCCGCACTCGTCGTATTCGGATTTCTCTTCTTCTTTTCCGGCATCCTGCGCTTCCTCTATCCCGTCCCCATCCTCGGCCGCCTCGCCGAAACCGGGAGCTTCGTCCTGGCGTTCGTCATCGGGTTGCCCCTGGCCCTGACCACCATCCTGTTTGGATTCGTGGCCGGAAACCCGGTGCTGCTCGTTCCCATCCTCGGTGTCCTCCTCCTCGCCACCGGGATCGGGATCCGATTTTCCAAGCGCCGGCAGCAGGCGGGAGAGCAGGTCAGGCGCGAGCTGGAAACCGAGCACGGTCACGCGCTGGAACCCACCGAGATGAAGACGCTCGAATACCGCGAGATGGCGGGCATGCTCGCCTCCGGTGGAACCGGGATCGGCGACGCCGAGTCGCGGGCACTGGATCGCTTCGCCCGGAAGAGCGGGTTCGAAGCCGACCACCGCGAACGCCTTCTCGCGGACGCGAAACTGGCGCCGCCGGCCGGCGAATCGGCCGAATCGCACCTGCGGAACCTGATTCGACTCTGCCTCGCCGATGGAAAACTGACGCCCCGGGAAGTACGTTCGATCCGGGACGCCGCCAGCCTGGCCGGGTACGACCGCGAACAGTTTCGGCGATTGATGGCCGACGTCACCCGGACCGCAGGGATCGGCGCCGCGTCGTCCACCTGAACCCGCACCGGGCTTCCCCGGTCACCCCATGGAAGCTCTCGAGCGCTCTTCCAAAAGTTAAGCCTTTGTCATGGACTTTCGTTGGCGGCGTTGCTAAGAACTGACACCATGAACAGATCCGAGAACCATTCCGAAAAACTTCCTGTCGTCGCCCACATCGTCGCCGGCTGGCCTCTGGCCATGGTGGTCTTCGGCGGTGGGCTGGGTGGACTCTGTGGCGGGCTCTCCTACGGCCTCTCGATGATGATCATCACCAAACGCGGCTGGAGCGCTGGTTCCCAACTCCTCGGC
>JAUIGT010000720.1 GCA_030432615.1 Verrucomicrobiia bacterium | reverse complement strand
GCGCTGATGGTGTCGTAGTGGGCGTCGCCGTCGGCGTCGTAGACGATGGTCTTTCGCTGGATGGAATCCTCGGCGACTTCGAGGTCGATCCGGGTGACGCCGGTGTCCTCGTCGGGATCGGTGGTGAGGACGGCGAGTTCGAAGGAGGTCAGCAGCTTGCGGGCGTCGCCATCGCACATGCGCACGAGGTGGGCGGCGGCCTCGTCGCTGACCTCGAGCGGCATCTTTCCGAAGCCGCGCTCGGGATCGTGGATCGCGGCCTGCAGCAGTTCGGCGAGATCGCTTTCCTCCAGGGGCTCGAGTTGGAACACCTGGCTGCGGGAGACCAGCGGGCTGTTGATGTAGAAAAACGGATTGTGGGTGGTGGCGCCGATGAAGCGCACCGTGCCGCGCTCGATGTGCGGCAGGAGCACGTCCTGTTGCGCCTTGTTGAAACGGTGGATCTCATCGACGAACAGGGTCGTCACCATCTTTCGGGTTCGGAGGATGGAGCGGGCGGCCTCGACGGCCTTGCGGATCTCGGCGACGTTGCTCTCGACACCGCTGAGGTTGATGAAGCGCGATTCGGTGCGGCGGGCGATGAGTTCGGCGAGGCTGGTTTTGCCGACCCCGGGCGGGCCGTAGAAGATCAGCGAGGTGAAGCGGTCGGCTTCCACCGCGCGGCGCAGGAGTTTTCCCTGGCCGAGAATGTGTCGCTGGCCGACGTACTCGTCCAGGTTCCGCGGCCGCATTCGGGCGGCGAGCGGTTGGCTGGCATCGACGGCGGAAAGCGCGGGCTTTTCGTCGGATTCAAGAGGGTCGGGTCCCGGACTCGACCCTGTTGCGTCGGGTTCGCCGCCGGCGCCGAACAGGTCGTCCTCTGGATCGCGGTCGCTCATCGGGTGGAAATCAGATGCCGAAGGCCAGCATGGCGTCGGGTTCGTCGCGCTGGAGGATCTGCTCGATGGTGAGTTCGGCGAGGCGCTCGTTCACCAGGGCATCGATTTCCGAGAGGGAATCGTGCAGCCCGCGCGCGCCGGGGAAATCGCCCGACTTGGTGGGTTCGCCGCCGTTCTCCGCGAGCCGGGAGAGGCCGCCATCGATGAGGGCGATGACATCGGCGACGGTGATCTGGCGCGCCGGCTTGTCGAGGTGGTAGCCTCCGCCGACGCCGCGCTTGCTGCGGAGCAGTCCGCCGCGTTTCAGGGTGAGCATGATCTGCTCGAGAAACTTGGGCGGAATCTTTCCGGCCTCAGCGAGGTCCTGGATCTGGAGTGGCCGGCCGGGCGGTGCGGCGGCGAGAATGACCACGGCGCGGAGGGCGTAGTCGGCTTTTCGGGAAATGGTCATCGGATTCGATTCCCGACTATTTCGGTCGGGAAAAGGGATCGCGCAAGGGGGAGTCCGTGGGGGAAACTCCGAGTAGCACGGGCTTGGAAGCCCATGGTACGTTTTCTATTCGTAGACGAACTGCACGGTGGCGGTGGTGGGCCGGGTGCTGACGGCGCGGACCCAGTAGGCGCTGAAACCTTCGGGGAACCGATGCTCGACGGGCTGGCCGGGCTCGAGTTCGAATCCACGGTAGGGAATCCACAAACCGGTGCCGTCGATGTCGACTTCGAGACGGATGGTGGTGGCGCGGTCGGCTCGGAGGGTGACCGTCTTCTCGTCGTAGGCGGTCATGAGGTAGGGATCGGACGGGGTCTCCGGTTCGACCTCGGTATCGGCCCACGGACCGCCGCGACCGCGGGGTTTGCCGAGCTTCCAGAGATCATCGACCACGCCGGCCCAGACGGCGGCCTTTCCGTCGGCGCTGCGGAAGAGGTGCTCGTTGTCGGCGGCGGCGGGGTCGACGCCGGTGAAAAGGAGGAGCCCGTTGTGGGAACAGAAATCGTGGATGGCGAGATCGTGGGTGGCCACGGGCCGCGCCTTGGCGAGTCCCTGGGCGTTGCGGGCGGGCAACTCGTAGAAGGTGCCGTGAATGTTGAGCAAGTCCCGCTCGGTGGCGACTTCGCGGCAGACGCGCGCGAGGTCGAAACGAGCCGCGGCCGTCTCCGCGACATCGGGGCGCTCCGCAAAGGGGGCGATCTCG
>JAUIGT010000176.1 GCA_030432615.1 Verrucomicrobiia bacterium | reverse complement strand
CACTGATTACTGAATACCGACCACCGAGATGTACCCCGACACCACCGTCCTCATCGTCGATGACGAGAAGCACACTCGTGACGGCTTGCGCATGTCCTTCGAGGACGAGTTCGACGTCTACGTGGCCGCGAATATCGGCGAGGCGATGCAGTTGATGAAGGAGGAGAGTATCGACGTCATGGTCACCGATCTGCGGCTCGGCGGAGAGGACGGAATGGATCTCATCGACCAGGCGCTGAAGCTGCCCAAGGCGCCGATCTGCATCCTGATGACTGCTTATGGCTCGGTCGATATCGCGGTCGAGGCGATGAAGCGCGGCGCCTACGACTACGTCAGCAAGCCGCTGAACATCGACGAGCTGGAACTCGTCATCAAGCGGGCGGTCCGCAGCCGGGCGGTCGAGTCGGAGAATGTCGCCCTCAAGAAACAGGTCGAGAATCGCTTCGGTCTCGAGAATATCGTCGGTGATTCCGCGGCCATGCAGCCGGTCTTCGACACCGTGCGCCAGGTCGCGCCGACGCGGGCCACGGTGCTGGTCGAGGGCGAGAGCGGAACCGGGAAGGAACTGGTCGCCCACGCCCTGCACAACTTGAGCGGAAGGCCGAAGTCGAAACTGGTGATCGTGCACTGCGCCGCCCTCAGCGATCAGTTGCTGGAGAGCGAACTGTTCGGTCACGAGAAGGGCGCCTTCACCGGGGCCAGCGAGCGGCGAATCGGGCGATTCGAGGAAGCCGACGGCGGCACCCTGTTTCTCGACGAGATCGGCGAGATCGACCTGGGCACCCAGGTGAAACTGCTCCGCGCCCTCGGGGAGCGCACCATCGAGCGGCTCGGCAGCAACAAGCCGATCAAGGTGGATGTCCGGGTCATCGCCGCCACCAACAAGGACCTCGCCGAGCTGGTGGAGGAGGGGAAATTTCGCGACGACCTCTTCTTCCGCCTCAACGTGGTCAAGCTGACCATGCCTCCGCTGCGGCGACGCAAGGAAGACATCGTCCTGCTCACCAACGCTTTCCTCAAGGAGTTCGCCGAAGAGAACGGCAAGCCGGTTCGCGAGCTGACCGCCGACGCCATGCAGCGGCTCCTCGACTACGACTGGCCCGGGAACGTTCGGCAGCTGCGGACCGCCATCGAGCATGGCGTGGTCATGAGCAACGCGGCGAAGATTTCCCTGCGTCATCTTCCGGCCTTCCTCCGCGAGGATGAATTCGGCGGCGCTCCCGGCTTGGGTGCGGTCCGCCCGGTGCGCTCGGGTGGTGGCTTCCCGGCCGCTTCCGCGGGCGCGGCCGCACCCGGTTTCGCCGCGCCCGGCAATGCCCTGCCGCTGGATCGTGACGGCCGGCTCGATCTGGACCTGTCGCGGGTCGAGGAGACCTACATCCGGGAAGCACTTCACCGGACGGGCGACAATCGCACCGAGGCCGCCCGCCTCCTCGGTATCAGCCGCCGAACGCTCCAGCGCAAGCTCAAGGAAATGGGGGAAAACCCGGGCGATGACGAGGAGGACGGAAACTGACGCTACGGAACCCGGTCGAATCGCCTCCTTTTGGTTTCCCGATTGACCCAAGCCGGAAGTCTCTCTATTTTTTCGATCACCCGTGAAACTGATTCGACTCGCCATCCTGGTTGGCTTGATCACCGCCGTTCCCATCTGCGCGATGATCTACATCGGTGTGGATCGATTGGAAAAAAGTGCTCCCGAGATGCGAGAGCTGCGGGACATGGTGGTGGGAGGAGATTTGGCGGACCCGCTCGGCCCCGAGCCCGACGTCTTTCCCATCGATCGTCGCATCTCGAACCAGGACGACGTTTCGCTGGACGTCATCATCTACGGGAAGGGCGACCGCGATCTCTTCTTCTACTCGCACAAGCACAATCGAAACTTCCGCTATCCCATCGACCTCCTGGGCAGGAGTGATCGCCATTTCGCGACGAGGCTGCCGGTCTATCTGCCGAGCAACGACGGCTACCCGGTGATCCGTCGGCTCTCGAATCGCGCGGGACAGTCGAAGCTGTGCCTGATCGAGGGCCGGACCGCGTTCGATGTGATCTTTCGGCTCGTGGACGAGGACGCCGAGCACGTCTATCCCATCAACCGACTTTCGGATGGCGATCGTCAGTTCGTCTTCGGATTGCCGGTGAACCGTTGAGTTGCCCGGTGACCGAAGATCAGCCCAGGTGCTTGCGGAAGAAGTCGATCGTGCGCTTCCAAGCGAGTTCAGCCGCTTCCTCGTCGTAGCGCGGGGTGGTGTCGTTGTGGAAGCCGTGGCTGGTGCCCTCGTAGACGTGGGCCGTGTATTCGACCCCGGCTTCCTTCAGGGCTTTCTCGAAGGCGGGCGCTCCCGCGAGGATGCGTTCATCCAGCCCGGCGTTCTGGATCAGGAGTGGCGCCTGGATCTTCGGGACGTCGGCGGGATCGGGTTGGCGTCCGTAGAACGGGACCGCCGCGTCGATGACGTCGGGAATTCGCACCGCGAGAGTGTTGGCCATGCCGCCACCGAAGCAGAAGCCCACCACGCCGACCTTGCCGCTGCCCTCGGGATGGACATCGAGCCATTTCGCGGCGGCGATCATGTCCTCGGTGATCTTCTCGGGGTCCAGTTTCCGCTGCATGGCGCGGCCCTCGTCGTCGTTGCCGGGATACCCTCCCAGCGAGGTCAGGGCATCGGGTGCATAGGCGAGGAAGCCGGCCACCGCGAGGCGTCGGGCCACGTCTTCGACGTAGGGATTGAGTCCGCGGTTCTCGTGGACGACCAGGACGGCGGGAAGCTTGCCCTCCGCGTTCGCCGGCTTGGCCAGGAGTCCCTTGATGGTGCCGTAGCCCTGCGGGGAATCGATGGTCTCGTAGGAGGTGGAGATGCGGGGATCATCCTTGGCGACCTGTTCGGCGAGCGCGTAGTTGGGCGCCAGGCTCTCGAGGATGGCGACCGCGGTCAGGCCGCCGGTGGCGCAGCGCGAGGCGCGGGCGAGGAAGTCACGACGCTCGATGCGACCGTGGACAAGGTCGTCGAAGAGCCGGAGTACTTCGGGATCGTAGTCGGCGATGGTTTTGCGGGGTTTTTTCATGGTGGTTCGGACTGGAATGATGCCAGAAGCAGGGTGGCCATCGATGTTGGCAAAGGCGAGCCGAATTTGCGTCGGTCGCCGCCAACGCGGAACCGTGGAAGGTCGGACGGGGAGCAAACGTCCTACCCGGTATGGAACTCTCGCAAGAAACCCTCACCCGCTTCTTCCTCTGGAGCACCATCCTCCACGGCGGCATCCTGATTCTCTGGACCGGCTTCCTGACTTTCGCGCCGGGACTCACCTACCAGACGCAGAAGCGCTGGTTTCCCGGCACCCGGGAGGAATTCGCCAGATTCATGTATGGTTTTCTCGGGCTCTATAAGCTGCTGTTCCTCACGTTCAGCGTGGTGCCCTATGTCGTGCTGCAGATCATGGGAAATCGATAGTGGAGTCACCCCGAGGCTAAGGTTTCCCGCTCACCAACTCCTTGGCTCGATTGGTGAAAAGGACGCAGGCGATAACTTCGCCATTTTCACCCACGACCTGGGGACCACCTTTCCCTCCGGCGCCGTAACGATCGCAGGTGTCGATGAGGGAAAGGCCACGGATGCGGGTTGACTCGCCCGACGGCGCCTGGAACTGCGTTCCTTTCCGGAGTTTGAGAGCGGGCTTGCGGAGTGCGAACCGGGTGTTGTTGTCTCCCTCGACTGTCTGGCCGGTGAAGAGCCCGAGATTGGAGATCGGCGAGCCGGTGAGGGAGGCGAGGACCACGTAGGAGCCGGTGGTGGGATTGACATCGACCCGGAGAATGCTCCGCACCGTGACGCCGTCCGAACCGCAGACGGTTTCTCCCTCCCGCATCAGGATTCGGGAGGTGAGATTGATGGTGTCGTGCATGATCAGAACGCAGTCGTTGCGACCGCTCACGCCCGGTCCTCTCAACTTGGCGAGATAGAAAAATCGAGAATTGGAGGCACCCCAGAACTTGAGGAATCGATGCAGTTTCACCTGGGGTTGGAGAAAGTTGATCGCGTTCCCTTTCCGGGCGAGGGCGAAACCGTCGATGACGAGGGCATCGTTGTTGGATCGATTGACCGATGGTCCGGAAACCAGCGCGCGATGGAAGCACCCGCCAGTAATGCTGGAAGTTTCCCCGAGAAAGCGCTGATAGAAGAGGTTGGCTGAAATGTCGAGTTCGTCGCCGACGCGGGCCAGGATCGTCTCGTTGGTATCCCCGGGCGTCCACTCGCAGAGAATTGAATCCAGCCTGCTGGTGACCCCGACTCCGGAGAGGGAGGCAACGAAAAAGGAAGTGTCCATGGTCTTGGTGACCCGGGGAGCGAACTGCCCCCAGAGGGTTCCGCCGCCGATCGTGTTCACCGGATAGCCTTCGTGGAAAACCTTGCGGATGGTGCCGTCGTCGTCCGCCATGAGCACCCCGGTGTCGCTGGCTCGACTCACTCGGCCGGGTTGGTTCTTGTAGCGAAAGGCGGGGGCGAAATCCGCGAGGTCGTCGGTGTGGGACTGAGCCACGTCGAGGAAGCGATCGAGATGGGCTCCGTCGAAGAGCGCGTCGGTTTGGTTCTCCTGCATCACGTCGCGGACCACGGTGAGGTCGTAGCTGCAGATGACCGCATCGTTGTTCCGGTCGATGCCGGGACCTTTCAGGGTTCCCTCGAATAATAGAAAGGATGAACGGTTGAAAAGAGGGTTCGAGACCCTGTTTACCATCGCGCCGCCGAAGATCTCGGTGCCGCCGCGGCCGACCAAATCAACACCGCCACCAATGTCCCTCCAGAGACCCTTTGCCGCAGTTCCCCTTCCCGCTCCCGGGCCGAAGAGGCGTCCGCAGAACGCCGAGTCCCCGGCGGGCGAGATGACCGAGTCCAGGAAGGTGCGAAAGTCCGCCCCGACGGTGCCCGGGGCAAAGTCGCGGGTCTTGGCGAGGGTGGCCAGGGGAAAGGGGCCCGAAACCGGTCGGATGTAGTAGGCGGCACCTGCACCACTGGCGAGATCGTCGTCGCTGTCCGCGCCTACCACGGCTTGGTTCTGGTAGAGCGCCACGCTGCGACCGAACTGATCCCCCGCACCGCCATCGGAAGCCGTCAGGCGGCGAACCACGGTCTTGGTGACGGCGTCGAATAGAACGGCGAGGCCAGAGTTTCCTCCGAGAGGATTCGCATGATAGGCGCCAGCCAGCACAAGATTGCCCTGATGGGAAACCCCGTAGCCAAGATTGTCGCCAGTCTCAGCTTCGGGATCCGTCAACTTCCCGATCTCCGAACCGCCGACTCCCGGATCGAACACATAGACGGCTCCGCGACCCGAATTGTGTTCTGGTGCGCCAACGATCGCGGTGCCTCCATGCAAAGAAACGCTCCAGCCGAAGTCGTCGGAATTCGTGCCATCGCTGGCAGTCAGTTTGCGGACCAGGGTCTCACTTTCGACATCATAAACGTACGCCGCGCTCCGGTTGGGGGCGCCCACCAGCGCGACGCTACCGCAGAGGGAAACGCTGTAGCCGAAGTCATCGTTGGACGGGCCGTCCGGACTGATCAATTTGGCGATCTGTTGGCCGGTGTGGAGATCGAACACATAGGCGGCCCCGGTAGAGTCGTGGTTGGGGGCTCCCACCAGCAGGAGATTGCCGCTGATGGAAACGCTTCTTCCGAATCCGTCCCCACTCAGACCATCGTCCGCAAACAGCTTGAACGCCTGCCGCCCATTGCGGAGGTCGAATCCGTAAACCGCACCCGAGTTCGCCTGCACGCCATCCCCGCCTGTGGCGCCCACCACTCCAAGTGGCCCGCAGATGGAAGTGCTGACTCCGAAGAAATCAAAGGTGTCGCCATCCTCCGCCTGGAGCGACCGAAGGTAACGACCATTGCGAGCGTCATAGACACTGGTTACGCCGACCCACTGGCCACGATCGCTGTTGTTCGGCTCTCCCAGAAGGACAAAGCGATCGGATACAGCCACGGCGCGTCCGGCGGCATTGGAGCCCGGGCTCTGCGGGCTAGGATGTAGTTTCGTGACTACTGGCTCATGCCCGGATGCCGTGAATGACCAGGCGAGAAGAAGTGATGACGCGGCCAGAAAATGGAGGTGGCGCGCCCCTGCAGAGAGGCTGACTGGCAAGTTCATGATTCCCATTCCGTTTGACGGTAATACGTCTAACGGAGTTTATAGGAGGAAATCTGCCGGTTTCCCACCCTAAACCAGACTTTTTGCCGCGGGCTACTCGTTCTGCCTCATCTCGCGCTTCCGCATCGGCATGGTGTCGATGAGGACGAAGAAACGGTCGAGATCCAGTTTGCCGGTTTGACGGGCCTTGGCGCCACCGTCTTTGCCGACGAGCACGAAGATCGGCTTGCCGGCACTCTCATCGAGGGAAAAACGGTCCCGGATTTCCGCGACCGATTCGTCGGGGAGCCGGGTGGCTCCGTCGATGAACCGTTTCTTCGGCGAAACGTCGATGACCAGGAGATCGCGATCGAGCACGCCTACGCGCTTGGCTTTCAAGGCCTCTTCCACCGCCTTTCGCTCCTCGCGATGTTCCCACCCCGCCGGCAACGAAGCGATGATGAGCCGGTTTTTCCAGCGGTAGTCGGAAAGGGGGTTGGCGTCAGCGGTCGGAGCCATCGTCAGCAAAACGGCTACCGCGGTGACCAGCGAAATGCGGGAACGCCTGCGGTAGATTCGAAGTCGAGCGTCGTTGCCCATGCAAGGAGTAACGAAGCCCGTCTCGAATCGGATGGGCCTGCCGTGTCGCCGATCGCGCTCAGGAGCGCAGATCGACGCACTTGAGCGTGCCCTGGCCCCGCATGAGGAGGCGCCCGTTGCTCAGGGCCATGGGCGACCAGAACTTGAAATCGGGGATCTTCTTGATCTCCTTGTCCTCCTGTTTGGCCAGCATCTCATCAACCTCGGTCTTCTTGCCGAAGACGTCGGCGAGCGCGAGCTCCTGGTAGCCTTCCGGGTTGGGATCGACCACCCGCAGGTAGCCGACCTCGCCGTCCTGGATGAGCAGCTTGTCCTCGACCTTGATCATGTTGCCGCGGCCCATGAAGGGATCGGCGCCGGTGTTCCACTTGATGTTGCCGTCGAGATCGAAGCACATCAGGCCGCCGGTGGCGCGCTTCTCGCCCTTGTGATTGTCGTTCTCGTTGGCCAGCATGTAGACGTGGCCGTCGAGGGTGAAGGGCGGGTGTACCTGGGTGCCCTGGGTCATCTCGAAGAGTTTCTCGACTTTCCATTCGCCGCCGCTGTGCATCACCTGGATCATGGCGCTGCCGTTGCCGTAGCCGCCGGTGAGAAAGACGCGGTCCTCGCTGACCTTGGTCGGGAAGGTGATCGGGATCTTGTTGAAGTAGGCGTTGGTCTTCCACAGCACCTTGCCGGTCTTCGGCTCGACGGAAATGGTGGTGCCGAGTTCCTGGTCGTCGGTCCGTTTGGTGGCCAGGAGGACGACCTGTTCGACGCCGTGCAGGTTCATCACCGTGGGGGTGGAATGGGTGTCGCCGAAAGGCTCGGTCTTCCAGACTTCCTCGCCGGTTTCGGGATCGAATCCGCCGAGGCCGGCGGATTCGCTCATGATCGGGACCACCAGCACGCCCTGGGCGATGACCGGGCTCTGGGCCCAGCCCCACTTCGGCGGCGGGGCGTCATATTTGTCCTGGATCGAGACCATCCAGTCGGCCTCGTGGGTTTCGCGGTTGATGCGATAGACATGGCCGAACCCGCCGATGAAGAAGACGGCGTCCTTGGTGACCAGCGGAACGCCACGGGAGCCGTGGAAGGGAAGCTTGCCGGCGTAATCGAAGGAGTAGCTCCACTTTTCCGAGCCGTCGGCGAGATCGAGGCAGAGCAGCTTGTCGCGCTCGCCGAGATCGCGATCGACCAGGAAGACCTCGTCACCGACGATGGCGGCACCGCCCCAGCCCTCGTTCAGTTCCTTTTCCCAGAGAATGGGCGGACCGTTTTCCTCCCAGGGACCGAGATCGAGCCCGGTTTCCGAGGAGATGCCGACGCGGCTGGGTCCCTGGAACTGTGGCCAGTCTTCGGCGATGGCGGAGGCGGCCCCGAGGCCGGAAACGGAGAGGGTGAGAGCGAGGAGGGAGAGGCGGCTGGATTTCATGGCCCGTCACTCTCCCCGGAAACGGCCCCGGGTAAAGCGGCATGAAAGCGGGATGGCGGGTAGGATGGGATTTCATCCGGTCCCCGTCCCCGTCGGCGCCCGGCCTGACTCGCGGGATGCAATCCCCCGCTACGGGCACGGCTTGAAAAGCCATGCTGCGACGAGGCTGGCATTCCGTGGTCCCGCCACAAGACGACTTGGCGGAATGCGTGTAAGTCTCGCGCTTCCCCATTTCCTGCCTCGTTTTCGTCCATGCGCTCCCTGATTCCCCTTCTCTTCATCTCCGTCCTTTTCCTGACCGCCGTTGGCGCCGAAGAGACCTACGATCCCGGCCGCCTCACGCCGACGGTGCTCGCCACCGGGCTGGAGCAGCCGATGGAACTGGAGGTCGCCCCGGACGGTCGCATCTTCTTCATCGAGATCCGCGGCAGGCTGCGGATCTTTCATCCCGAATCCCGGCAGATCACCGAGGCCGGCGAGTTGACCGTGACCACCCGGCAGGAGAACGGGCTCATCGGCATGGCGCTGGATCCCGACTTCGCCGACAACCAGTGGATCTACCTGCAATACTCGCCGCCGGACTATTCCGGGCAGCACGTCAGCCGATTCACCATGAACGGCGACCAGCTCGACCTCGCTTCGGAAAAACTGCTTCTCAAGTTCGAGGAACAGCGGCTCCAGTGCTGTCACCACGCCGGCTCCCTGGAGTTCGGGCCCGACGGCTGCCTCTTCATCGCCACCGGCGACAACACCCACCCGGCGGGCGATTCCAAGGGCTACGCGCCCATCGACGAGCGACCCGATCGCATGCCCTGGGACGCCCAGAAATCGGCGGCCAACAAGTTCAGCCACAACGGCAAGATCCTCCGCATCCGCCCCACCGCGGAAGGTGGCTACGAGGTGCCCGACGGCAACCTGTTTCCCAAGGACGGCTCCGAGGGACTGCCCGAGATCTACGTGATGGGTTGCCGCAATCCGTGGCGGATCAGCATTGATCAAGAAACCGGCCACCTCTATTGGGGCGAGGTCGGTCCCGACGCCGGCAGCCCCGGGGATCGCGGTCCCGCCGGGCACGACGAGATCAACCAGGCGCGCAAGCCGGGCTACTTCGGCTGGCCCTACTTCGTGGGACCGAACCTCGCCTACCACGACGTGAATTTCGAGACCGGCGAGATCGGTCCGGTCCAGGATCCGGCCGCGCCGGTCAACGATTCGCCCAACAGCGTCGGCGTCCAGACTCTGCCGCCGGCCCAGCCCGCCTTCATCTACTACCACCGCAACGTCACCGAGGATTTCCCGATGCTGCGGGAGGGCGGGCGCACCGCCTGCGCCGGGCCGGTCTACCACTACGACCCGGACCTGGAGAGCGACACCAAGCTGCCGCCGCACTTCGATCGCACCCTGTTCATCTACGAGTGGAGCCGCCACTGGATCTTCGCGGTGAAACTCGACGAGAATTCCGACATCGTCTCGCTGGAGGAGTTCCTGCCAGACTACCCGAAGCAGCGTCCCATCGACCTCGCCTTCGGTCCCGACGGGGCCCTCTACCTTTTCGAGTACGGCGAGACCTGGGGAAACAATCCCGACTCCAAGCTGGTGCGCGTCGATTACATCCGCGGCAATCGGCCGCCCCGCGTCCAGCTCACCACCTCCGGCGCCACCGGAAAGGCGCCGCTGAAGGTTTCGCTGAGCAGCGCCGGCACCGTCGATCCGGACGAGGGCGACACCCTGAGCTACGATTGGAAAGTCGTCCCCGGTCTCGGCGGCAATGCCGGCACCCTCTCGACCGAACCCAGCCCGACCCTCGATTTCGACGCGCCCGGGGCCTTCCAGGTCGTCCTCACCGTCACCGACCAGCACGGCGCCGCCGCCACCGCTTCGGCGCCCGTTCTCGTCGGCAATGAACCGCCGCGGGTCGAGTTCGTCCGCCCGCGCGACGGCGATTTCTACGATTTTGAAACACCCCTCGCCTGGGAGGTGAAAGTCACGGACGCCGAGGACACCGAGCCCGTGCCGGATCGGGTGAAGCTTTTCCACAAGCTCATTCCCGGAGCCTTCGCCGAAACCGAGCCCTCCCTCGCCGGCGCCGAGACCCTGCCGCCCGGCCTCGAGCTGATG
Source organism: Verrucomicrobiia bacterium (assembly GCA_030432615.1). Lineage (GTDB taxonomy): Bacteria > Verrucomicrobiota > Verrucomicrobiia > Verrucomicrobiales > DEV007 > JAEUHH01. Next base: position 980 of record JAUIGT010000176.1, on the reverse strand, counting down.
AAGAAGAGCGACTGCTTCAACTGCCACATGGTCGATCGCAAACTGGTCGGTCCGTCCTACCTCGAGGTGGCGGCGAAATACCGCGACCAACCGCTCGCCCTCGACGAAGTCGCCAAGCGCATCGTCACCGGCTCCACCGGCATCTGGGGCGAGGTGCCCATGATTCCCCACCCGCAGCACGGCATCGAGCAGAGCCGCCAGATGGCCGAGTGGATCTTCTCCCTCGCCGAGGAGCACGACGCCTCCGTCCTCACCGGCCTGACCGGCGAGTTCACCCTGCCGAAGCCCGACAAGATCGATGAAAAGAAAGGCCCCGGCGTTCTCGTCATCGAGGCCAGCTACCTCGACGCCGGCGCCCCGCCCATCGCGCCGCTGAGCGGATCCCACACCATCCGCCTTCGATCGCCGCGACTCCAGGCAGAGGATTCGGAAAAGCAGGAGGGTCTCCAGGTCATGGGTGACAAGATCGGTGCCATCAATCACGACGCCTGGATCAGGTTCAGCGACCTCGATCTCCGCGGCCGGACCAAGGCGAAACTCCACGTAGCCAGCAATGGCTCGGGCGGCGTCATCGAACTCCGGCACGGTTCCCTCGATGGACCCATCCTCGGCACTCTCGAAGTCCCCGAAAAGATGACGAAGGACTGGGGCAAATACGTGACCAAGGAGATTTCCCTCGATCCGCCCCGGGACCGCGGCGATGTCTACCTCCGCTTCGTCAATCCCGGCAAGGGCGGGCTGATGAACCTCGACTGGGTGGAGTTTCTCCGCTGACGGGGAGGCGTCAGCGGGAGCGCGTGCGTCTCGTCCGCTGCGGATGGCGATTCGATCCAAGTTCGGCGGAAACCCGTTGCCGTCCCGTTCGATTTCGCGATTGGCGGCCACGCGCTCGGCAGGCGCCCTGTCTACGGCATTCGAAGCCGGCAGAAGGCCTCGTAGGCGGCGGTCGCCTCGGGATAGGGGTCGTCCTTGGCCGACGG
>JAUIGT010000175.1 GCA_030432615.1 Verrucomicrobiia bacterium | reverse complement strand
GAAAAGAACAAGGAACTCGAGGTCACCCAACTCCAACTGATCCAGGCGGAGAAGATGGAATCGGTCGGCCGCCTTGCCGCCGGGGTCGCCCACGAGGTAAAGAACCCCCTCGCCCTCCTGCTCATGGGCGTGGAATACCTCTCCACCGGCATCGATCCCGACGACCCCAACATCGCCGAGATCCTCTCGGAGATGCGCGAGGCCATCAACCGGGCCGACAAGATCATCCGCGGCCTCGTGGATTTCTCCTCGGAACGACAGTTGGCGCTCGAAGCCACCGATCTTCCTCCCCTGATCGAGCAATCCCTTCTGCTCGTCCGGCATGAGCTGACCCGCAACGGCGTCAATGTCGATATCGAGTTCGAAAAGGCCCTGCCCAGGGTCATGATCGACAGCGCCAAGTTCGAGCAGGTCCTGGTGAATCTTTTCATCAACGCCATTCACGCCATGAACAAGACCGATCGGCCCAAGCTGGAGGTCCTGGTCTACTCCGAGAAACTCGAGCAGGTACCCCGCGACGAGGGGGCCCGCACCGCCCATCACCTGCGGAGCGGCGACGAGGTGGTGATCCTCGAGGTCAAGGACAACGGATGCGGCATCTCCGAGTCGAATATCCGCAAGATTTTCGATCCTTTCTTCACCACCAAGGCCACCGGGCTCGGCACAGGACTGGGGCTCTCGGTGGTCAGCAAGATAGTGGAACTCCACGGGGGCGCCATCCGCATCCGCAACCGCCTGCCCGGAGGAGTCACGGTCCGAATCATCCTCAAGGTGCCGAAAACCAAGGATGCCGATTGACACAACGGGGCGCCTTTCTTCATACTTCAGGATGCAAAGGGCGGACATTCTCCGACGGGACGTTCGCCGGCACCCACAACCCCTCGTCCCCTTCCGCCATGGCCAAGAAAGTTCTCGTGATCGATGACGAAGCCGGTTTCACCAAGCTTCTCAAGATGAATCTCGAGAAGTCCGGTGAGTTCGAGGTCCGAATCGAGAACAACTCGATGAAGGCCCTGGCCGCGGCGCAGGAATTTCAGCCCGACGTCATCCTGCTCGACGTGGTCATGCCGGGACTGGATGGCGGTGATGTCGCCGCGCAGTTCCAGGACGACCCGCAGTTGAGGAAGGTGCCCGTCATCATGCTGACCGCCCTTGTTTCTCCGGGGGAAACCAGCCAGGACGCGGTAGCCCAGAGCGGCTCCCTGACCGTGCTGCCCAAGCCGGTCAACATGGACAAGCTGACCCAGTGTCTCCTCGACGCCATCGAGGCGGCCTGAAGATTGTTTCGTTCGCCTTGGCCATCGCCGTCCGGGAACGGTGCCCGTGCGAGAAATCCGACTCGGAAACCAGGGAAATCGCGTTCATGCTCCCGGGAAACGCGCTCACCATCTCTTCCGTAGAACCGTCGGAAACCCGAGGCAGGGAGCAACTCGGGTCTCATCCCATCTCCGAGAAGACACCCGACGATTTTCGGAGGCGGTTTTTTCCGGGGCGAAGCGCGAGAAGGGCGCGATGCGGGCATCGCAACCGACGAGAAACGAAGCGGCCAGGGAAAACCGTCCCGAATCCGCGATGATCGTCGAAGGATGATTCTCCCTCTCTCTTTCCTTTTTCTGAATTCGTCAGGAGGTATCCCTGGATTTGATGTCCGTTCTCCGGGTACAGCAAAGCGGGAGAGGTTTCCCTCTCCCGCTCGGTGAATTGACTGTTTCTGTTTATCCGAAGGATTTCGGAAACTCGGATCCGTCAGCTGATGTGGTAGGCCGGAGCCCCGTGTTCGGCCACATCCAGGCCTTCGGACTCTTCCTCTTCGCTGACGCGGACACCCATGATCATCTTGAGCACGAAGAACACCACGAAGGAGAAGACGAAGGCGAAGATACTGATGGCGACCGTGCCGAGGATCTGGACTCCCAGGCTGTGACCGGGGTCGAAGGAGAAGATCCCCACCGCGATGGTGCCCCACATCCCGCAGATACCGTGGACGGAGACCGCACCGACCGGATCATCGATCTTGATCTTGTCGAAGAAGAGGATGGAGAAGACCACGATCACACCGGCAACGAGACCGATGATCACCGAGCTGCCTTCGCCGACGGTGTCGGCACCGGCGGTGATGCCGACGAGGCCGGCGAGGATGCCGTTCAGCGCCATGGAGAGATCAGGCTTCTTGAGCACGATCCAGGAAGTGAAGATCGAGGCGACCGCACCGGCGGCAGCGGCAAGCGAAGTGGTCGTCAGGGCGTAGGAAACGGCCTTCGGATCAGCGCTCAGCGCGGAACCGCCGTTGAACCCGAACCAGCCGAGCCAGAGCAGGAACACCCCGATGGCGGCCAGCGGAAGGCTGTGACCGACGATCGGCTTGATGCCGCTGCTGGTGTATTTGCCCTTGCGGGGTCCGAGAATGAGCACCGCGGCAAGAGCGGCGAAGCCACCGAAGGCGTGCACCACCGAGGAACCGGCGAAATCGTAGAAACCCCTGGCGTCGAGCCAGCCACCGCCCCACTTCCAGTAACCGGAGATCGGGTAGGCCAGGCCCACCAGGATCACGGCGTAGATCATGAAGGAAGTGAGCTTGATGCGCTCGGCCACGGCACCGGAAACGATGGTCGCGGCGGTCGCGGCGAACATGGCCTGGAAGATGAAGTCACCCCACCAGGTATAGCCCGCGTTGTACTCCGCCGTCGTCAGCGAGGCATCGTTCAGATCACCTCCGAACCAGCTCCCCATGGCAAAGAAACCGTTGCCATCACCAGGATACATCGAATTGAAACCCCAGAACGCGTAGAGCAGGATGCCCGTGGTGATGATCCAGACGTTCTTGAACAGGATGTTGACCGTGTTCTTCGACTGGGTCAGACCGGACTCGAGCGTGGCGAAGCCGAGGTGCATGATGAAGACGAGCGCGGCGGCGATGCAGATCCAGAGGTTGTTGACCGCAAATGTCGCGTAGCCTTCAGAGGCGATGTATTCTTCGGAGGAGTAAGCGCTCTCCGGACCGGGGTCGGCGGCGGCGGCCGCTTCTTCCTGCCCGAAAGCAACATTGGTAAGCAGCGGGAGAGCCATCAGGGCCACCAGCAGCCAGGTTCGAAGGTTGAATCGATATTTCATGTTGGATGTGGATTGACGTTGAGGCTGTTATCCAGGTCGTCGGACTCGGAAACAGCGATTTGGTGTTTCGCAACCCGGAGATGAGCATCCCCCGTGCCAAGTTCCGGAAATTTTGTTTTCACCTTCGTAACCACCTGAAAACGAAAAGGCCCTGAGCGGCGGCATTCCGCTCAGGGCCTTGAAAGCGAGCCGGTTTCGGAAACCGGAAAAGGGGTTCAATCGTTGTAGGCGGATTCGCCATGAGCGCTCTGATCGAGGCCCACGATCTCCTCCTGATCGTTGACGCGAAGTCCGACCAGCGCCCTGACGACCATGAGAATGGCGACCGAAGCCACCAGGGTGTAGACCGCCGTGACCGCCGCGGCCATCGCCTGCAACCCCAGCTGTTTCCCCATGGCGAACTCACCAAAGCCACCCAGGGCCTTCACCCCGACCACCGCCGCGAGCAGAGTGCCCACAAGACCGCCGACTCCGTGAACCCCGACCACGTCGAGGGAATCGTCGTAGCCGAAGTGGTTCTTCAACTTCACCGAAGCCCACCAGCAGACGATCCCGGAAGCGAGTCCGATGATGACGGCCCCCAGTGGCCCGGCGACTCCGGAGGCCGGCGTGATGGCGGCGAGCCCGGCGATGGATCCGGTGACGATACCGAGCACGCTGGGCTTGCGGATGGTGAACCACTCGATCGCCGCCCAGGTGCAGGCCGCGGTGGCTGCCGAGATGTGGGTCACGAACAGCGTCATCGCCGCCGCGTCACTGGCGCCTCCCTGGCTGCCGGCATTGAAACCGAACCAGCCCACCCAGAGCATGGCGGTGCCGGTCACGGTCATGGGGAGATTGTGCGGAGGCTCGGGATGCTTGCGCTTCCCGACCATGATGCAGGCCACCAGCGCGGCCACGCCCGCGGTGATATGAACCACGATCCCGCCGGCGAGATCGATCACACCCAGTTCGGCAAACCAGCCGCCGAACCAGGTGATGTGACAGATCGGCGCGTAGACCACCAGGGACCAGAGCACGGAAAAGATCAGCATCGCGCTGAACTTGATCCGCTCCACGAAGGTCCCGATGATGAGGGCCGGCGTGATGATGAAAAAGGTCATCTGGAAGGCCGAACCGAGAATCCCGTCCGGCCCGATGCCCTTGTGGAAGAGGGCGCCGAATCCGCCCACGAGTCCGCCGTCCTCGCCGACCGCCAGCGAGAAGCCGATCACCAGCCAGACCACGCTGAGCACGCAGGCCAGCGAGAAGCAGTGCATCAGCACGCTGAGCACGTTTCGCCGGTTCACCAGTCCGCCGTAGAAGAGCGCCAGGCCGGGGATGGTCATGAACAGCACCAGGGCTGTGGAAGTGAGCATCCAGGCGTTGTCACCCGTGTCCGAGGCCGCCGCGCCATCCTGCGCGAGACCGTTCTGCATGGCCAGCAAGGCCACGCCCGTCAGAGTTCCGAGGAACTTCAGTTTGTTGGTATTCATCGATGAGGTTGTGTGTCTGTTCAGGGCACACAACCCTCCGGACGCGGGCCGAAGACGCGACAGCGCCCGGACCCACTCTCCGGTTTCCCCCTGGGGTGGGGGGAATTGAGGGAAACCAAAGGGCGCAATCGTCCGGTCGCCGCAGGCCATCAGACCGCGGACCAAAGGGTTGAACACCCTGATTATCAGCAGGTTTCGCACCAACCGAACACCAAAAAATCGACCAAATTTCGCCCGACTCGCCGCCCCTCGGATGACGCGATTCCCCATCCAACCCGGTTGACTGGCGGACTCAACCCTGTTGATTTCTCCCCATCGTCTTCGTCTTCGTTCGACCCGCCGTGTTCCACCCCCACGCGCGGTATCCTCTCGCCGATCACGATCCAACCGCGCCTTTCATGACGGAACCGAACCCACGCAATCTTTTCACCGAACCGCTCTGCCGCGCGGACGACCTCGGCGCCCCCCTGCCCGACCTGCCGCACGCGGTTTCCATGTGCCTGCCCACCTGGGAGAGCGTGGTCGGCTACGAGGAACGCGATCCGGCGGTGATGGAGAGACTCGCCTGTGGCTATCCGCGATTCGTGCTGCATCCCGAAGTCGGGGAACTCTGCGCCGCAGCGGAGGCGGAATTCGCCCGCAAGGATGAAAAGGCGCTCGTTTTCCCGTCCCTTGCCGCCGCGTGGCGAGCGGCCGATTTCGTGAAACAGAAAAGCGGCGCCGCCTGCCGGCTGGAGAGCTATGGCTGGGAAAATCTCACCGTCGTCCTCGTGGAACCTGCCGGCTTCGAGGCGGCCTGGAAAGTCTGGCAGCACGGCGGCGAGATCGTGAGCAGCCGGAATGCGGAAGCCGCCCTCACCGACGAGCCGCTGCCCGGGGATCTCGCCGAGGCCGGGCAGGCGGCGCGGGAACGGGTGCGCACCCGGATCGGCCTGCTCACCGGCGAATCGACCGAGGACATCTTCCTGTTCTCCTCCGGCATGGCCGCCATCGCCGCCGTGCACCGGGCCGCTCTCGCGCGCCGTCCCGGCCTTCCCACCGTGCAGGTCGAGTTCCCCTATGTCGATGCCCTCAAGGTGCAGCAGCATTTCAATCCCGGCGGCGTCGTCGATCTCTCCGTCGCGGAGCACGGAGGCGCGGCCGAGGTGAAGGCCCTGCTGGAACGCGGCGACTCCCTCGCCGCCGTCTTCACCGAGGCGCCGAGCAATCCCCTGCTCCGCACCGCGGACCTCGCAGGCCTGCGGAAACTGCTGGAACCCCGGGGAACGCCGCTGTTTGTGGACGACACCGTGGCCACGCCCGCCAACGTCGATGCCCTCCGCTTCGCCGACGCCGTCACCGGCAGCCTGACCAAGCTGTTCTCCGGCGCGGGCGACGTCATGGCCGGTTCCGTGACCCTGAAAGGCGATTCCCCTTTCCACGACGAACTGCGCGAGGCACTCGTGGCCGCCGAGGCCGACAGCCCCCTGTTCGCGCTCGACGCCATCATGCTGGAGCAGAATTCCCGTGATTTCCTCGAGCGCCTCCCGGTGGTGAACGCCAATGGCGAAATCGTCTTCGATTTCCTCGACGAGCATCCCGCCGTAGAGCGCCTCTGGTATCCGAAGCGGGAAACGCCCGAATTCTACGAATCCGTCCTCAAGTCCGGCGCCGGCTACGGGGGCCTGATGTCGATGCTGCTCAAGGACGCGCCGCGCACGGCTCCGAAATTCTACGACGCCCTGGAAATCTCCAAGGGCCCGAGTCTCGGCACCAACTTCTCGCTCGCCTGCCCCTACACCCTGCTGGCCCACTACGGCGAACTCCCCTGGGCGGCGCAATGCGGGGTCGATGCCAACCTGATCCGACTCTGGATCGGGATGGAACCGGTCGACGACCTCATCGATCGGCTGGACCGGGCCCTGGGCACCTGACCGACTCAGTTCAGCGACAGATCCTCCGGCTCGTCGGCGACGAGCGCGTGCCAGGGGCTCAGCTCCCTGAGCAGCCGATTCCAGAGCGTGTCGAGATCCTCGGTGTCGAGCACTCGTTTCTCCGGCTGGCGGATGATCCACGTGTTCTGTTCCAGTTCCGATTCCAGCTGTCCCTCGCCCCAGCCTGAATAACCGACGAAGGCCCGCACGGAAAAGCCTTCGCTGCGATAGGCGGCCGCCTGCGGCGCGGAGAGATGGGTGGAAAACTGGAGCGAGTTGTCTGATTCCGACCAGCCCAATGATCCGAAGGTCAGGTGCTCGGTGCTCACCGGGCCACCGATGTAGACGGGGATGTCGGAGAGATTCTCGAAATCGGGCTCGTGGATGAGGTCGCCGACCGTCTTGCCGAGAGGGCGATTGAGGATGTAGCCCAGCGCTCCCTCGCCACTGTGCTCGGTCAGGAGGAGAACGCTGTGCCGAAAGGTGGGCTCGAGCAGGCTCGGGTCGGCCAGGATGAGGCGGCCTTTCAGCGAGGATTGGGAAATTTCTTCGGGAAACATGGGGCACGGGGCCGGGAATCGGGTAGACTCCACGGCGAATTTCGGACTGACTTTCGGGCGGTCCCTGATTTCAACATTGGCAATTCCGCTCCGCTTGGCAAGCCTGTCTCCTCACGAATCCGTCTTCCCCGCGCTCTTCCCATGAACACCCTCACCGAATCCCTGCATCAAGGGCACGAACTCGACGCCTCCCGGATCGAGGAAGCCGCCGCCGCCCTGCTCGATGAAGCGATCGACGCCGGAACCAAGGCCGATTTTCTCCGCGCTCTCGCCGACAAGGGAGAGACGCCCGCCGAGATCGCCGGCTTCGTGAACGCCTTTCTTGCCCGCGCCGTCGATCCCGTGCTCGATCGGGAGGCCATCGATCGTCCCTTGATCGACGTCTGCGGTACCGGGGGCGACAAGCTCGACCTTTTCAATGTCTCTACGACCAGCGTCTTCGTCCTCGCGGCCTGCGGGGTCGCGGTGGTGAAGCACGGCAACCGGGGCATCACCTCGAAGAGCGGCGGCGCCGATGTCCTCGAAGCGCTCGGCATCCGCATCGACCTGCCCCCGGAGAAATTCGGCGACTGCGTGAATGAGGTCGGGGCCGGTTTCCTTTTCGCGCCGATGTATCACCCGGCCTTCAAGGTGGTCGTCCCGGTCCGGAAACAACTCGCCGAGGAAGGACGCCGCACCATTTTCAACCTCATCGGTCCGCTGCTGAATCCGGCGCGGCCCGAGTTCCAGTTGATCGGGGTGTTCGAGGAATCGCTCACGCCGGCCTTCGCGGAAATCCTCGGACGGCTCGGCCGGAAGCGCGCCTGGGCGGTGCACGGCCACACCGAAACCGGCGCGGGAATGGACGAGCTTTCCTCGGTCGGACCGACGACCGTGCATGAGATCGGGGAAAGCGGCGGGCTTCGCGATTTCACCATCGAACCGGCCGAACTCGGCCTGGCTCCCGCTTCGGTCGCAGACCTCAAGGGCGGGGACGCCGCCGAGAACGCGTCGCTGCTTCGCGCGATCCTCGACGGATCGGAAGCCGGCCCCAAGCGGGACATCGTCCTCCTCAACGCCGCCGCCGGTCTCACCATCTGCGGTCTCGCGGATGACCTGCAGGCGGGCTTGGAGCAGGCACGGGAAGCCATCGAATCCGGCGCTGCCACCAGGGTGTTGGAGCGCTGGCGAGCCTTCAGCGAGCTAGCGTGAGGACGAACTTCCTTGATTCTGATCGTCATCCGTAGTTTGGTAACCACATGAGCGACGAAAGCCCGCCCCAGCCCATTTCGCGGGAAGACGCCCGCCGGATATGGGACTTGATGAAGCAGAACAAGCCGCTCTCGGAACAGGACCAGGCGCTCCTGCGCCAGTCATGGGAATGGCAAATGTGGGCCCACCACGGGATCCTGTCGAAGCCTGGGAACGAGCCATCCGGGACCAGTTCCGAAACCTTGTCGCGTTCGCCCGAGAAAACGGCTGTCTCCTGAATCGAAGTCAGATTCCCGACCCTCTTCCCGGATCGAAGGCGGGGATGGAAGTTGAAGTATATTTGGATGTGGTAGGCAACCGAGTCTGGAAAGCCACCTTCCCCAATCAAGCCGGCTTCGGTCCGGCAGGTTACAGCACCCCGGTCGGCTACCTCCACCGTCTCCGCCTTTCGAACCGCATTTTCGGTGATGACGTTCGATTCGAAGGAATCTGGGAACAACGAGACGGTCCCAGCATCGTGACGTCGCAGCGCTACATCCTTCCCGAGCCCGGAGGCGGCATGCCGAAGGAGGACGAGGTGGAAAAATACTTGTCGGAGCTCGGGTTCACTTGGAACGAAAAACTCGGCGGATGGGTTCGCGACGAGGACGAAGCCTTGGTTCAGGACGCTCATCCACGAAATTTCATCAAGTCGATCGATGGATTGATCTACGCGATTGATGTTCAGCCTCGACTTCCGAAGGGACGCGAGATCGAGGATGCACTGTCTCATCCCCAACGTGACTGATGGCGAAACTCGGTAATCGCCCCTGATCCGATCGCACCAAAACCGGCACCCGAGGTCCAAGACGACACGGCGCGTTCGTGTCATGGTGGCAAGTCGAAACGTGAGGGATCTTTTCCCACGCTTCCGCGTATTTCCCACCTGCCCCCCATGATCGCCGGAGACCGAAACCTCCCGTCGCGCGGCCTCGTCCTTGTCGGCGCCGCCTGCCTGTTCTCTTCCCTCGCGGCCACCGCCGACGAGTTGCCGGAACCGGCGGCGCGTTTCCATTTCGATCGCGACATCCGACCGGTCCTCGAAAAGGCCTGCGTCTCCTGCCACGGTTCGCAGAAACAGAAAGGCGGGCTCCGGCTCGACACCGCCGACTTCCTCCGCGAAGGCGGTGACAGCGGACCGTCCTTCATCGCCGGGAAGAGCGGGGAAAGTGATTTCATCCTCCGCATCGCCCGGGTCGATCCCGACGACGCCATGCCGCCCGAGGAAGAGCATGCGCTCGGCCCGGAGCAGGTCGCGAAGTTTCGCACCTGGATCGATGCCGGGGCTCCGTGGCCGGAAGGTTTCGTGATCCGCGACACGACTCCCGTCGAATTCTCCGCCGCCGATCTGGAGAAACTCCCGCCGGCCGTGGATCGGAAGGTCGATTTCGTCCACGACGTCCGGCCCATCTTTGCCGGCGCCTGCTACGACTGCCACGGTCCCAAGCACCAGGAGGCCAATTTTCGGCTCGACCACAAGCCCACGCTTTTCGCCGGCGGCGATCTCGGTCCGGCGGTGGAGAGAGGCGACAGCGCCCGCTCGCTGCTGGTGCATTTCGTGGCCGGGCTCCGACCCGAGGGCCAAATGCCGAAGAAGGGCGACCCGCTCAGTGACGAACAGATCGGCATCCTGCGCGCCTGGATCGACCAAGGGGCCGATTTCCCCGACGAAGCCAGCGTCGAGATCGCCGACAACCGCGATCACTGGTCCTTCGTTGCCCCGGTGAAGGCTCCGCTGCCGAAGGTTGGCGAGGATCATCCCATCGATGCCTTCATCAAGGCCCGCCTCGTCGAGGAAGGGCTCGACTTTTCCCCCGAGGCCGACCGCCGCACGTTGCTGCGCCGCCTTCACCTCGATCTCACCGGGCTGCCGCCGACGCTGGAGGAGCAGGAGGCTTTCCTGAACGATCCCTCGCCCGACGCCTGGAAAAACCTCGTTGATCGCCTGCTCGCCTCGCCCCACTACGGGGAGCGCTGGGGACGTCACTGGCTCGACGCGGCACGCTACGCCGACAGCGACGGCTACGAGAAGGACAAGCCGCGCATCGCCCATTTCTATCGCGACTGGGTGATCGATGCGCACAACCGCGACCTGCCCTGGGACCAGTTCATCATCGAGCAGATCGCCGGCGACCTCCTGCCGAACGCCACCCAGGACCAGGTCGTGGCCACCGGTTACCTCCGCAATTCCATGCTCAACGAGGAAGGCGGCGTCGATCCCGAGCAGTTCCGGATGGAGGCGATGTTCGATCGCATGGACGCCATCGGCAAAGGCATCCTCGCCCTCGGGCTCAACTGCGTGCAGTGCCACAACCACAAGTATGATCCCATCAGCCAGGAGGAATACTTCCAAATCTTCGCCTTTCTCAACAATGACCACGAAGCTCAGCCGCGCGTGTTCACGCCCGAGGAACACATGCGAAAAGGAGAAGTGCTCCGCGGTATCGGCGAAATCGAGGCCCGACTTCGCGAGGCCACACCGGATTGGCAGGCGAAAATGGCGGCCTGGGAAGCCGAGTGGCGGGCGACGCCGAAACCGGAGTGGTCCGTCGTCCGACCCGAGGTCGATAAGAACGCCACGGGCGGTCAGCGCATTCTCCCGCAACCGGATGGCTCCTTCATGGCGGCCGGATTCCAGCCGACCAAGAGCAACACCGTGCTCCAGCTGAAGTCGGGCGCGAAGGGCGTGACCGGTTTCCGCCTGGAGATGCTCAACGATCCCAACCTGCCCGCCGAGGGACCGGGCCGCTCCTTCATGGGCACCTTCGCCCTCTCCGAGTTCCAGGTGGAGACGAGAGGCGCCGATGGCAAACCGGCAAGGAGCGCATTCGCCAAGGCCACCGCCGACCTCGCCCCGCCCGAGAAAACCCCGGTGCACCCGAACTTCAACGAGAAGGAACCGAAGGAGCGCTTCTACGGACCGGCCAGCTACGCCATCGACGGAAACAACGACACCGGCTGGACGTCCGACCTCGGCCCCGGGCGCCGCAATCTCGAGAGCGTCGCCGTTT
>JAUIGT010000174.1 GCA_030432615.1 Verrucomicrobiia bacterium | reverse complement strand
AAGAAGCGCTGGCGGAGGAAGATCGGGCCAGGGAGACCGATCTGAATAACGTTCGCGTCGCCCTCCTCGAAGCCGAGATCCGGCTGCGACGGCACCAGGCCCGGGAGTGAACCCTCTTGAGTCGCGGACTCAACCCTGTTGAACGGGTTTCCCAGCCCGTTCCGGTTCACAGGACTGCCGATGAGACGGGCCTGGAGACCCGCTCTACGAGAAGACCACCGAGCGCTTGTCAGGTGGCCGAACCTTTTCGACAAAAGAAAACCCGGTCGCGCGAAGGACGCGACCGGGTTTGACGAGACATTCTCTCTTCGGAAGATCTCAGCTCTTGCCCGGCTTCGGGGTGTCGGGGCCGTCTTCGGGCAGCTCGGGCTTGGCGATGTATTCTTCGTCGATCTCACCGCGGAGCGCGCCGAGGAACTCGATGATCTTGGCGGTTTCCTCGTCGGTGAGAATCTGTCCCTGCTGGTATTCGGCCATCTTCTTGACCATTTCCTCGAGCGTCCCGATGGAGCCGTCGTGCAGGTAGGGGGCGGTCTCGGTGATGTTGCGGAGACTCGGCACCTTGAAGAAGCCTTCCATCGCCTCGAAGCCTTCGACTTCGGCGCGGCCCTTGTCCTCGGTCGGCCACTCCTTCACGAGGCCCAGCTTCTGATACATGTGACCGCCGACACCGGCGCCCTGGTGGCAGGTGACGCAGCCCTTGTTGATGAAGAGATTGAGGCCCTCCTTCTGCGGATCGGTCAGCGCGCTGTCGTCTCCCTTCAGGTAGGCATCCCACGGCGCCGGGGTGAGCAGTCCGCGCTCGAAGGCGCCGATCGCCTTGCCCACATTCTCGTAGGTCAGCGGCGTGTCTTCGTCGGGAAAGGCCTCCTTGAACAGTTCGACGTAGCCGGGAATCGAATTGAGCACCCGGAGCACATAGGTTTCATCGGGCATGCCCATCTCGATGGGGTTGAGGACCGGCCCGATCGCCTGGGCCTCGACGTGCGGGGCGCGACCGTCCCAGAACTGGGCGATGTGAATGGCGGCGTTGTAGACGGTCGGAGCGGAACGACCGCCCTTCTGCTGGCCGATACCGGTCGAGACCGGCGCGCCATCGTCCCCGTAGCTGGCGAGATCGTGACAGGTGTTGCAGGAAACCGAACGGTCCTTGGAAAGGCGAGTGTCGTAGTAGAGCATCCGCCCCAGTTTGACCTTGGCGGGGTTGGACGGATTCTCGGGGCTCTCGGCACTCTCGGGCAGCGGCTGGAACATGCCCAGCATGGCGCGATTCACTTGAACCTCCGCCTGCGCCAAGGGAATGAACGCGGCAGCGGCGAGGGTGGAAATCAGGACGGACTTTTTCATGGTTTCAATCGGGGTGTCGATGTATAGCTGAGGGGCGATATAGCTGCTTATACCCTCTCTTGGCTACGATTTCAACGCTCGGCCGGTTGTTCGGCCTCCGCGTTTGCGCTGCAATAATTTTTGAACAGGCAACGGAATCCTCGCAAGGTGGAAATCGCAGTCACTCGGTATCTTTTTCAGCCCGTCTTCGAAAATCATGGCACGGCCCGCCGACTTCGCCAACAACGATCCCTTCACCGGCCTGCAACTCCTGTCGGACGACGCCTATCTCTCGCTCGGCTCGATGGAGGCGGTCGAGTGGACCCCGGCGCCCGCCAAGGCGCCGAGTTGGAGCGAATTCTTTCCCGGCATCCTGCTCGCCAGCGGCCTGGCCATCGCGGCGGTGATGGCCAGCCGATGGATGCCCGCCTCCCTGCCGGTGGGCGGATCCGTTCTCGCACTCGTCGCCGCCATCCTGGTTCGCAACGCCCTGCCGCTCCCGGTGTCGGTTTTCGCCAAAGGCTGCCGCTGGATCGTCTCCAAGGTCATCCCGGTGGCCATCGTCGCCCTCGGGGCCGGTCTGAACCTGGCGATCCTGGCCACGGACGGTCTGCGATTCCTCGGCTACATCGTCGCCGCCGTCGCCGTTTCCGCCGGCCTCGCGCTCCTGCTCGGGCCAATGTTCGGCGTCCGAAAACTCACCGCGCTCCTGATCGGAGCCGGTACCGGCATCTGCGGCAGTTCCGCCATTCTCGCGGTGGCACCGGTGGTCGATGCCGAGGAGGACGACATTCTTCTCTCGGTCGGCGCCATCAATCTCGTCGGGCTTCTCGCCATGTTCGCCTGCATCGGACTCGGCGCGATCTTTCCCATTCCCGCGTTCGATTTCGGCATTCTCACCGGGACGACCATTCACGCCGTCCCCACGGTCGCCGCCGCCGCCTTCGATCACAGCCCCGAGGCCGGCCAGACCGCGACCCTCGTGAAACTCGGCCGCGTCGCCATGCTGGTGCCTTTCGTGTTCCTCGTCTCCGCGCTCTGGCATCGGAAGCATCGAGATTCGCCGGCCAAGCATCCGGGCAAGGGCCTGACCCGCTTCGTGCCCTGGTTCGTGTGGGGGTTCGCCGCCACGGCCCTGATCGGAACCCTGGGCCTCATTCCGGAAATCGTGTTTCCCGATGGTCCACTCCTTTCCGGCGATGCCACGCTCTCCGGAGGCAGGTTGCTTTCCTCTGCCGGGAAGCTCCTGCTCACCGTGGCCATGGCCGCCATCGGGTTGCAGGTGGGACTGAAGTCCATGCTCCAGACCGGTGCCCGGGCGGTCATGTTGTCCATCGTCGTCTGGCTCGTGGTGACGGGACTCATCGGCGCCATGCTCCGATTCAGCTGAATCCGCGGCAGGAACTCCCAATTCAAACAGCCGTTTGACTGTCTGGGAGCCTGGCGCGAAAATGCCCCGATTGTCACCTCTGCAAGGTCGTGAATCGCCCCCCTGACTCTCCTGCCTCGTCTTCCTCCGGATCCCCCTCTCCCACCGCCTGGGCGGGGCTGGCGATCTTCGTTCTCTGCCTGCACCTGTTCGGTCTCGGCAATCACGGCCTGCTGGAACCGGACGAGGGCCGCTACGCCAACATGGCCTCGGAATGGACCGAGTTCGGCGAGCATAACTGGGCCGAGCCGGTGCTCAGCGATGTCGGCCATTTCGACAAGCCGCCCCTGATCTACTGGGTCACCGGCACCAGTTTTCTCGCCTTCGACCGAAGCGAATTCACCGCGCGGCTCCCCTCGTTTCTCGGTGGCATGCTCGCCCTCGCCGGCATCGGTCTACTCGCTTGGCGATTGTACGGCTCCCGGGCCGCCTGGTGGTCGATCCTGGTGGCGGCCACGAGCTTTCAGTTCTGGGCGCTCACCCACCTGCTGTCGCCCGACATGCTGATGTGCGGTTTCGCGACCCTGGGAGCCGCGCTGGCCCTGCGCGCGGAGAAGGGCCGGCCCCGAGCCTGGGCCTGGTGGCTCGCCGGCGCGCTCTGCTGGACCCTTGCCTGGTGGACCAAGGCCACCGCCGCCCTGGTTCCCCTGGGCGCGCTCACCCTCGCTCTCCTGCTGACCGGCCGCCGCGACCTGCTGGCTTCCCTCCGACCGGTCCGTCTGCTGCTGTTCGTCCTCCTGCTCGGCAGCCCTTGGTACATCGCCATGATGATGAAACACCGGGAACTCTTCGATTTCTTCTTCCATCGCGAACTCGCCGGACGCCTCACCGGCCACGAGGACGGGCGCCACGGTTTCCCGGGATACCACCTCGTCGTCGCCCTCGCGTTTTGGCTCCCGTGGTGGCCGGTGCTGCTGCTCCCGGCAAGGGACCACTGGCAACGATGGCGTCGCCTTTCCTGGTCGGAGAAATGCCGAGCCCTGCCCTGGGAATTCGTGGCCGCTCTCGGCGTCATCGCGATTTTCTCCTTCGTCTCCTCGAAACTGGTCACCTACATCCTGCCTGGCCTCCCCTATCTCGCGGTGCTGGTGGGCGCGGAAATCGCCCGGCGCCAACCGGTCTTTTCCCTGCAGCGCTGGCCCGCGAAAGTGGCGGCGACGGGGGCGGCCCTGCTGGTCGCCACGGCGCTCGTGGTTCCGATCATCGAGACCTCGCTCGGACGAAATTCCAGCGTCCGTCACGCCGTCAGGAAGGCGCAGGAGGGCGGCGCCACCCGCATCATCTTCGACGAGTTCTGGCCGGGAGCGGAGTTCTACTTCGGCGAGTTCGTCTGGTTCGTCGATGTGAAGAACCCCCTCCAGGTGGACAAGCTTTCCGGCCAGGCCCTGGCCAAGCACTTTCTCTCCAAGACCGAGATTGTGCCCCTGGTCGAGTCCTCCAGAGAATCGGTCTGGCTGGTCCAGTACGAGGGACACTACCGGAACCCGCAGAAATGGACCCGCCATCTCCTGGGCGCGCGTCCGGATCCGGAGAACGATCCCATCCGCGTCGGCGATTTCTATCTCTGGAGGATTCGCTGAAGCCGACGAAGCGGAGAGGGAATCCGGTTCGCCCGACGACGGTGATTCCCACCCGGCCCGTTTTCGCCATTGCCAAACCATCCGATTTCCGCTTAGCCTGAAAGGAAGTCAACTCCAGCCCCTACCGTCATGCCCTTCAATTCCGCCTACGAGAATCCCTACGTGGTCGCCCAGGCTCCCGTCGATGCCCGGACCGCCTTCATTCGCCGCACCTACGCCCACCTCGCCGGCGCCATCGCCGCCTTCGCGCTGCTGGAAGCGGCGCTCATGAGCATTCCCGGTATCGAGGACACCGTCTTCGGCCTGCTCCAGGCCAGCCGCTACAGCTGGCTCATCGTGCTCGGTCTCTTCATGGGGGTGTCCTGGATCGCCGACCACTGGGCTCGCAGCGAGACGTCCCGCGGCATGCAATATCTCGGACTCGGATTGTTCACCGTCGCCGAGGCGATCATCTTTCTGCCAATCCTGTTGATGGCACGAGCGATGACCGGCGACCATTCCCTCATCGGCCAAGCCGGCCTGCTGACGGGAGCGCTGTTCCTCGGGCTCACCGCCGTCGCTCTGACCACCCGCAAGGATTTCTCCTTCCTCGGCGGCTTCCTCAAGATCGGTTTCCTCATCGCCCTCGGACTCATCGTGGTGGGCATTTTCTTCCAGGGCTTCAGCCTCGGACTCTGGTTTTCCGGGGCCATGGTCCTGCTCGCCGCCGGTTCCATCCTCTACACCACCGGCAACATGATCCACCACTACCGCACCGACCAGCACGTCGCCGCGGCCCTGGGCCTCTTCTCGGCGGTGGCCCTGCTGTTCTGGTACATCCTCCGCATCGTCATGAGCCTGCGGCGGTGAGGAAGTGAACGATCGATTTTTTCTGCGACTTGATCTGATCGCGCAACGGGATTGCCGCGGTTCCCCCAGGTCGCTAGGGTGATTCGGAATGGATTCTAATTCGGCAATCCTTCAGTTCGGCATTGTTCCACTGTTTTTTGGACTAGCACTATCGGCGACTCTCGCTGAAGACTCACGTACGGCAGAGGCGCTCGCGCAAAAGGCAAAATCAATTCTCGAAGACTACAGTCACTGGAAACAGGCCAATCCGGGAGCGGAGAAATTCTCCTCGATTCCATTGGAATCAATAGATTCGCCCGTTGATCCATTCGCGGCTTCCAAATCCCCCCCGCTTGATAGGGAAGAACGAGACGGGTTCGATTACCTGCACGAGTTGTCCGAGGTTCTCGGCAAGATCATCACGGCGGACCCGGTTGGAGCATTCGAGCGAATCAAGACTACTTCAACCCGAGGAGGGATTCGCGAAGACGAGAGACTGACAGAAGTATTTGCGGAACAACTCCTTCGGGCACGTGTCGCCCAATTGCTGGCCTCCAAGCACGATTGGCCGATCCAACCATTGACCTCGGAAACAAGTTCTCTTCCAGACGGACTCGACGCTACCTCACCAACGCTCGAGAGAGCCTGGCTTATCGGTGGCTACCTACAGAGCGTTTCAGAAGTCGATTCAACCCTGCTATCGGGCAAGGAGCCGGAGTTGAATTTCCTCGGAGACAACGATCAGTTCTACGAGATCATCTATACCTCTCTCGTTGAAGATGACTGGAGCGAAGCCGAAAAGATTTCCAAATTTGGCTTTGGCAATCTCTGCGCCACGGGCCATGGCGACTTTCTTCACTTTCAGGCACTATTCGGCGCCATCCACGCGTTGGAACAAGAAAAGGAAACTGAGGCATTCGCCCGATTGGCCGTGCAATGGCTGACCTGCCATGGGCAATATGAATTCTACTTTCTCCCCCCTCCAAGAAAAGACTTCTGGGATCGGCTTTACCTCGAGCATTTCGCCCAGCTTGGGTTCGATTGGGAAACTGCCGCCGTTGGCTACCTGATCCACCGACCCGCCTTCACCACATCGCGATGTCTTTCCGAGTTGGGAACCGAGAAGACTTTCGACCTCATGATTGAGGCGGCCGCCCTTGGTTTGATAGAGGAGAATTCAGATCTATTTCTTTCCACTCTCAGCGATCTGGTTTCGCGAGCGTCCATGAAACCCGAGATTTCGGACCCGTTTGCTGCACCCACGAGCGGATCTCCAATACAACTGACACGGGACCAACTGGACCGATTTCTCCAAACGCTCCCAGGTCTTCTGGAAACGTCGGACGATTCCTTTGATATCGAAAACGTCATTTCGACTCTTTCAGCGGACCACTTCGAACAAACCCGCCCGATATTGGAGAGCCTCGCTCGAAGTCCGATACCATCGGTTTCGCGATCCGCGCTCACAACTCTTCATGACCACGGTATCATGCTGGATCACAGTCCCACAACCGTCGACCAGATCCACCTGACTTTGCGAATGGGCGGCAAGCCACTCAGGAACCATCCCCTTACCGTGAATCAAGGTCTCCAGACGAGAGACGGAAAATCTGCCCGCTTCAGTTTCAAACCTGATCCCGTTTCCACCGGTCCTGACGCGATCTTGGATATCAATCGGGCCGATTTTGCCCACGCATCCGACACTCGCGGGATTCTCGAGTTGGCCACCAAATACAGCAGCGCGAGAAATATCGGACCGGTCGATTTGAATCCAGGAATGCCGGTTTTCGTTGCCAGTCGAAGCTTTGAATCCCTCTCTCCTTTCGAAAAGGCAGTGATCGATCTGCCGATCCATACGGTGACCATTGACTTTCAGATCCCGGACTCGCGAAAACCAGATCCGAACGAAGCGCCCAGGCTGACTCGCTTGTTGATATCGGTATCCGCGTTGGGCGAGGAAAAACAATCCCGGTTTCCATACACAAACCCAGTGGAGTTTCTCGTCGAACGACCCGTGGGAGAAACCATCACCCTCCCCAACCTTGGTGAAGGCCTCTACCGCTTCGCCGCCTGGGTTCCTGGTTGCCAACCTTGGGAAAGTGAATCGCTTCTCCTGACCCAAGACCAACAGGTCAAAATCCGACCAGTCCCAGGATTTCGAATCGAGTTCTCTCTCGATACTCCACAAACTCAATTCTACAGCACTTCGCTCACTCCATTGGATCAGCATGCCGGAGATCCGGATTCCTTGATCACTTATGGCGACACCTACCTGCATCAGGACACGGCATTCGATCACCTGAGTCCGGGCCGCTACCGTTTTGAAGTATGGTCGAAGGTTTACCTCGGACTCGATCCGACCACCCACGAATTAACTATCGATACTGACGATCCCGCTGTCATCGATCTGGGAACAGTCCGAGTGCCGGTAGCTGAATAATGTCTGAAAAACTCCCTTCTGACCGAGTTTCTCATGCCAATCGAAAGGCGACCAGCCCACGGCACGGGGATTTCCATTTGCGATCCGAACTTTCGCCTCGCGAACGATCGGCGGAATCAGTCGGGGCGCTCCCGCATTACCGATCCAAGTCCTGGTTGGAAAGCATGGGCTATTTGCCGCAACTCGTTCAGCACCGATTTCGCGAAAGCCGACGGCAAGTGAAAAAATTTCGGGATAGGGTGGCACTTCTCGCACGATTGGCAACGTGACAGACCCGCCACCTAGTTCGCCTTTTCCGCCTCCCACACCGGCGCCTCGCGAGCGATCCGCGACTGGAAATCGCCGAGGCCGTACCAGTAGGTCGGGTCGTTGAGATCCACTTCCTCGACCACCACGCTGCCCCACTCGTCTGCCTCCTCGAGCCGGTCCCCTTCCCGGTTCCAGATCGCGGTCTTCATCCAGTCGTGTTCGTGATCGGTGTAGGTCGAGCTGACCAGGTAGACGCCGTTCTCCGCGCAACGCGCCGCCGCCAGGCGGGGATTGCCGCCCCAGATGGGCAGGGCGATGACCTCGGCGCCGTTCATGGCGAGACGCCGGGCCACCTCGGGAAAGAAGACGTCGTAGCAGACCATCATCCCGACTTTCCCGAAACGGGTCTCGAAGACCGGGTAGTCATGGCCGGGCGCGATCCCGCGGGCGATCTCCTCCCGAGGCAGCGTCACCTTGCGATACTTGCCGACCAGTTTCCCGTCCGGTCCGACCAGGGCGGCGACATTGTAGACGAGATGGCCGTCGCGCTCCGGCAGACCGACCACCAGGTAGCAGTCGTGCTCCCTGGCCAACTCGCCGAAATATTCCGTCGTCGGTCCCGGCACCGGTTCCGCCACGCTGGTGTAGTCGTGGGTCACGCCCTTGCAGGTGAGCAGTTCCGGCAACACCACCAGGTCGGCGCCCTGCTTCGCCGCCTCGGCGATCAGGGGCGCGAAGGCCTCGCGATTTTCCACGACGCTGCGACCGGTGCCCGGCAGGTTGAAATGAACCGCGGCCAGTTTCACCTTCCGAGGTTCGACCGGATCGCCCTCGGCGAAGGTCACGTTCTTCCAAGCCACGGAGCCGCCCGGCGCCCAACGAAGATGGAGCTGGACCACGGCGCGGGCCGCCCTCTCCGGAGCCTCGTAGGTATCCTCGACCACGGTCCAGCCGTCCTTGCGCGTTTCCCTGTCGCGGGGAAAATCCGGTTGGGCTCGCCCGGTTTCGGAACCGAAGTAGGCGGGGTTGACGTGGTGTGGACTGTCCACCCGGCCGCCTTCAGCGTCATACCACTCGATTCGAACCACGCAGGAACGGCGCTCGTGCTCGACGTCCTCCGCCTTCCGAAGGGCAAAGAAGCGGTAGGACTTTCCTCCCTCGATCACAAAGGTCTTCTCCCAGAATCCGTTCATCGCCTCCTGCTCCGGCGACGCGAGGGTGAAGGCGTTGGTGGATTCCTCGAAATGTCCTGTCATCCCGATCTCTTCGCGGGGAGCTTTCAATTCCCATCCCTCGGGCATGTCCGCGATCGAAACCGGCCCCGCGCAAGGATTCTGCGCATCACCCGCGACCAGGGACTGCGCGAAAAATCCCGTGCCGACCGCGAGCAGAAAGAGAAAACGTTTCATGTCGGTCATCGTAGGGAGAATCCCGCAACGGAGCCAGCACGCATTCGAGGAGGGAGGCATCGCCATCCCGGAAACGATCGCCCCGCATTCTCCGACTCGCCGAGAGCCGGCGATCGTCGTAACCTTTCCCGATGCCGTCCCGCTTCGCCCTCATCATCCCCGCCTACAACGAGGAAGCCTACCTGCCCGCCACCCTCGCCGCGGCGCGTGAGGCCATGGCCGGCGTGGCTGATTTCCCGGGCGATCTCATCGTAGTGGACAACAATTCCACCGACCGCACCGCCGCCCTCGCCCGCGAACATGGCGCCGACCGGGTGGTCTTCGAGCCCGTGAACCAGATTTCCCGAGCCCGCAACACCGGGGCTCGAGCCGCCCTGGAAAATCCGGACTGCGCCTTCCTCGTCTTTCTCGACGCCGACACCCACCTCCCGCCGGAACTGCTTCAACAGGCGCTCGCGGCCCTGCAGTCGGGCGAAACCTGCGCCGGCGGGGCGGTCACGGTTTCCGCCGATCCCCTGCCCTTCTACGTCGATTGGCTCCTCGCGACCTGGAACTGGTGGGCGCGAACCCTGGGGATGGCGGCGGGCAGCTTTGTCTACTGCCGGCGGGACGCCTTCGAGGCCGTGGGCGGTTTCGATGAGAAAGTCTACGCCGGCGAGGAAGTGTGGCTTTCCCACCGATTGCGTCGCTGGGGCCGACGACGAGGCATGGCCTTTCGCGTCCTCGCGGAGCCCCCCATCGTCACCTCGGGACGAAAGGGCGCCTGGTTTTCCGGGTGGGATTTCGCCCGGCAACTCGCCCTGCTGTTCTTCTGTCCCTGGGCGACCCGCTCCCGCAGACTGTGCGGCATGTGGTATCGCCGCCCCGAACCATCATGAAACGAAACGTGCTCCTCACCCTCGGCATTCTTCTCCTCGTGGCCCTCGCCTGGCTTGGCTGGAAAACCTCGCGTGCCGGCTACGAGGGCCCCGACTACGAGATCGTGGCCAGCCACGGCGATGTCGAGATCCGCCGCTACGAGGACATGATTGGAGCGGCCACCGGCATGGGCGGCGCCACCGGGAACGAGGGCGAACGCAACTCCGGCTTCGGCCGGCTGTTCCGCTACATCACCGGCGCCAACGAGCGGGAAGAAAAGATCGCCATGACCTCGCCCGTCTTCGTGGAAACCGACAACCAGGCCCGGGAAGGCACCATGATCTTCCTGATGCCCCGCCAGACAATCGAAGCGGGTGTCCCGGCTCCAAGCGGCGAAGCCGTCAGCGTTCGCCCGATCGATGGCGGGCTCTTCGCCGCGCTGCGATTTCATGGATATCGTTCCAAGGAATCTCAACGCGCCGCGCTGACGGAAATTCGCGAGACGGTCACCGCAGCGGGCCTCGAACCGGTCGGTGAACCTTTCTTCGCCTTCTACGATCCCCCGTGGATCCCCGAGTTCCTGCGCAGGAACGAGGTGTTGGTGCGCGTCGAGGAAGCAACCGAGAGATCGCCTGATTGATCCGCTTGTCGGAGGGGCGTCCTCACTCGACCAACCGCAACAATTCCTCCCGTTGCTTCGGCAATTTCCCGAAGGTGTCGCCAATCGATTCAACCGGCTCCACCCCGGTCTCGGCGATCCCCAGCATGCCAGTGAGCTGCTTCTCGAAATGGCGGACCGCTTTCCGGTCGGGCTCGTTCGTATCGAGGTAGTTCAGACCCCGCTCCAGCAGGTCGGCCAGGTCGGCAATGGGCGATTCGATCTCGGCCACGGTTTCCAGCAGCTTGATGAAATACGACGCCGCGAGAGTCCTGCGGTAGGTCTTGCGCAAGCCGAGCCGTGAATCAAGGACCGCTACGTCCTTGAGGATGTGCAGGTCTCCCTGCCGCGCCGGGACCAGTTCGATCTCGCAGCGGTAGAACAGGTCCAGCTTCCCTGCAAAGGGACTCTTCGGCCGCCGCGCGCCCTTGGCCACGCTCTTCACGATCCCGAACTCGTCGCTGCACCAGTGCACGATGAGGCTGCTCTCCGTCAGCAGGTGCCGGCGGATCAGCGTGGCCTTC
>JAUIGT010000173.1 GCA_030432615.1 Verrucomicrobiia bacterium | reverse complement strand
CAACTGCCTCGTCGCCGTGCCGGCCCAATCTCGATTGGCGGCGGGACTGGCGGGACTGGGATGCAGGATACGCCCGATTTTCGGCGGACTCGAGAGTTCCATCGCTTCGACGACCCGCTCCAGGCACTGCTCGGCGAAGGCGCCCACGCCAACGGCGAACTCGGGCTCCAGCGTCTCGATTACCCGGGTGAGGTAGCGATCGCAGGCCGCGGTGACCGGAGCCATCTCGGCGGCGGGCAACTTGTCGGGCGTCCGATTTTTTCCGCCCGCCTCCATCCAGACCAGCGGGCAGTAGTTCACCACGTAGTGATCGGAGAAAAAATCCTCGGGCGAATCGAAGCGTTCCGCGAAATGTCCCCACAGGCGCCGGCCGCTGACTTCCGACTTGGGACAGGCGAAACCCTGAATCGGTCGCTTCGGATGCTCGGGATCGGGCTTTTCCACCGGAGCCTCGATTCCCATCCAGTCGCGCACCGCGGCGATTTCGCCGAAGGGCACGCCGGTCTGGGCCATGCCGTAGGGCCCCGGGTTCATCCCGAGCATGAGCACGCGCTTCCTCGAGTTTCCGAAACGCCGGACAAACTGCTCGTGCGGCGCCCGGGCGTAGATCAGCGGATTGTAGACGAAGGCCGTCGGCTCGGAGAATTCCAGGCCCTCCAGATCGCGGCAGAGATCTTCGGTAGCGTTGAGGAGTCGTTCGGCGGGGGATTGGCTCATGTCGGCCCTACCAAGGAGCCGATCGCCGATTCCGCAAGCGCCCGGATGTGCTCCGGCGTCGTCTGGCAGCAACCGCCCACGATGGACGCCCCGGCCCGCCGCCAGGCTTGCGCCCGCTCCGCGAATTCCGCGGGCGTGTCGGTGCCGCGCCAAGCGCCCGTTTCCGCGTCCCAGCCCCGGCCTGCATTCGGATAGGCAACGACCGGCTTCTCCGGGGCCGTATCGCGAAGCCGGGAAATCAATTCCACCGCGTGACCGGGATCGACACAATTGACGCCGATCGCCGCGATCTGCGGGTGATCCGCGAGATCGGCGGCGATTTCCTCGATCGGGGAGCCGTCCCAGAGATGTTTCCCGTCCCGGCAACTGAAACTGATCCAGGCCTCGGATTCCGGGAACTCGGTCATCAGGTCCGCCACCGCGCGGGCCTCCACCGCCGAGGGGAAAGTCTCGAACCCGACCAGGTCGATATCGGTCTCGGCGAGAACCGCCAGCCGGTCGCGATGAAAGCGCGCCAGCTCGGGAATCGTCAGCCCGTAGTTGCCGCAGTATTCCGAACCGTCGGCGAGGAAGGCTCCGTAGGGACCGATGCTCGCCGCCACCAGGGGAATGTCGTCGCGCCCCGCCGTCAGCACCGCCTCCCGGGCCAGATCGACCGCTTTCCGGAAAAAGGCGACCGCCCCGGCGTGATCGATCCCCATGCGCTCCAGACCCTCGAACGTCGCCTGGTAGGTGGCCGTGGCCACGATGTCCGCGCCGGCGGAGGCGAAGGCGCGCGTGGCCATCACGATGGCGGCCGGGTTCTCGAGAAGCACCCGGGCGGACCAGAGCGGGTGATTCAGATCGCAACCGGCCCGTTCCAGTTCCGTCGCCAGGCCACCATCAAGCGTCAGCTGGCCATCCCTGTGGGCCAGCCGCGCGGACAGAGGCTGGAAATCGTGCGGCATCACGGGTTCAATTTTGTTTAGACAATCCGGAAGGACAAACGCTCAGAATTTTTGCGATTCGCAAACGGACCGGCCCCCCTTTTTCACTGACCACCGATTACTGATCACTGATCACCGATCCCCAGCCTGGCTCTCCCGCAGCGGATGATACTTCCGCAGCCACGGGTCCTTCTGCTCGGTCAGTCGCTCCACCAGTCGCTCGGCCATCGCGACGGCACGGTCTCGATGCTCGGGCAACTCGGCCAGGTTCTTCGTCTCCCAGGGATCGGTTTCCAGGTCGTAGAGTTCCAGTCGCGGCCGGTGCAGGAACGCGTCCACCGTGCGCGGACCGATGGTCTTCGCCCCGCTCTCGCGAATGCCCGACCAGAGACGGCGCTCGAAGGCGTCGATCGGCAGCGGGTATTCCTGGCCCGGCAACACGTTCCAGATCAGCTTCCAACGGCGATCCCGCAGCGTCCGCATCGGGTAGTGGGCGAACACGTCGTGCCCCACGTGACTCAACACCACCGTGTCCCAGCCTTCGGGTTCCGGCGTGTCGAGGATCGGGAGAAAACTGCGCCCGTGAAGCGGGTAGGCGTCGAAGGTCGTGTCGGTCCAGTCGAGAATGGTGGGCGTCAGGTCGGTGAAGGCCACCAGTCCCCGGTTGACCGATCCCGGCTTCTCCAGTCCCGCATGCCAGACGAGAAACGGCACCCGCACCCCGGGTTCGTAATGGGTTCCCATCGCGCCCGGTTCGGAGGTGCCGTGGTCGCTGATGAAGATGACGAGCGTCTCCTCCTCGCGGCCCGATTTCTTCAGGGAATCGAGGACCAGGCCGACCCCGTGATCCATCCGTGTGATCTGCTGGTAGTAACCCGCCAGGCTTTCGCGCACCCCCGGATCGTCGGGAAGGAAACCGGGCACCGGCACCTCGGCGGGATCATAGGTGACCGGTTCATACCCCGCAGTCTCCTTCACGATCCCCCAGCCCGCGCCGTCGATCGACGTCGGGTGCGGATCGTGGTAGGACATCACCAGGAAAAAGGGTTCCTCTCCGGGAGTCGTTTCGAGAAATTCCGCCGCCTGCCCGCCCATCGTGACCACGTCCCGCGTGCTTCCCTTCGGCTGGAAATCGATCGGGTATTTTTCCAGCGGCTTGATGTGATCCTTCCCGATCAGCCCGGTCCGATAGCCGTTGCCCTTGAGCATGGAAAACACCGTGACCACGTCCTCGCGGAGCTGCTGGTTGTGCTCGCGGTGCGGGTGGGCGTATTGGCCATTCGAATGCGTCAGCAGGCCCGTATACATGACCGCCCGGCTCGGGCCGCAGGAGGCCGTGGTCGCGAACCCCTGTTCGAAACGCACCCCGCGCGCCGCCAGTGCATCCAGGTTCGGCGTCTTCACCAGCGGATGCCCGTAGCATCCCATGTCGAACCAGCACTGGTTGTCCGAGATCAGCAGGAGGACATTCTTCTTTCCCGTTCCCTGCCCGACCATCGGAATGGCCAACAGCCCCGCGAAGAATCCCAGGATCAACGTCTTCTTCATCATCGTCTTCATCAGTAGAGAAAAATCAGCGCCCATCAGCGAAGATCAGCGGTTCCAAAATTCGAGTTCATTCGCGGCCATTCGCGGTCCGGTTCGTTCAGATCCGCACGAACACCCGGTTCCGGTACATCCACCAGAGGATCAACCAGAATACCGCCATCACCAGGCAGGCCTCCACAACGACGCCTCCGGCGCCAGCGAACCACGCGTCCGGCAGGTGAGTCTTCAGTTGATCTCCCGTCCAGCGGCGAATGGTCATGCTCATCACATAAGCCGTGATCGGGTTCATGCCCACGACCACGAAGGGAAAAGTCCACTTCCGGAATCCGCGCATGTCCACGATCCAGAACAACAGCGCCAAGAGCCAGAGGCAGTAGGCACCGCTGAACAACACCCAGGATGGCGTCCAGATCCGCTTCACCACCGGGCAGATCCCGGTGATCCCGAGCACGGAGCCAATCACCAGGCAGACCGCGCCGGCGATGGCCAGCCTCCGCAGTTTCTCCCGATCGGTTCCTTCCCTGTCGCGGAGCAACTGCCCGGCCATCACCCCGAAGAGCATGGTGACGAAGGCGGGCACGAAATTCAGCGTCGCATAACCGCCGGGGTGTCCCTCGAAGGGCTTCGATCGCGGGAACAGGTTCAGGAACCAGCGGTCGAAGGCCTCGAACACGGTCGTTCCCTGTTGGAAATGCGCGGCCACCCCCGCGGTGTCCGCGGGCGAGGGATAGAGGACGAAGGCCAGCCAGGTGCCGATCAGCACGACGACGGCCACGACGACCTGGAGGCGGAAGGATTTTCCGACGAGGAAGAAAAGCAGGCCGTAGCCGAGCCCGATCTGGCTGAGCACGTTGGTGAACAGCCAGTTCGTCTCCGGCTGGCGCATCGATTGCAGGAACACGCCGAGGAGCGTCAGGATGAGCGCCCGGCCCCAGGCGTGGCGTGCCCGCTTCGCCCAGGAGTGTCCCAGCGAGGCGCGCTTCGCGTAGGACCACGGCATGGACACGCCGACGATGAACATGAACGACGGTTGGATCATGTCCCAGAGCGAGAACCCGACGATCCGGAACTGGCTCACCCACTCCGGGTGCGAGTTGTGAAACGCCAGCGTCTGCAGCCACTCCGGCGCCGCGTCACCGCCCGCCTTCTTTGCCGCCGCCGCGATCCCGAACCCGCTCGCCGCCAGGAAAAACATCACCAACCCGCGATACGCATCGAGCGAATGCAGGCGTCCCGCTTCCGGCGGCTTCTCGTTTTTCTTCGTAGCCATCAGTCGCCGATCTTCGGTAGTCTGGCGGTGTCATGGCAAGCGAGGAAACAGCGCGTTCGCGGTCAGATACGGATGTCTGCAAAATTGCTTGGGAAACGTTCGTCCAATTCTTTCTTCTGATCGCCCTTGTTGCCTCTCCCTTTCTGATGCTCTGGTTTGCTTGGAAAAATTCAGGCCGTGTTGAGGCCACAAGTGCCATGCAACATCTTGAGCAGGGAATACTGGCCTACCATGCCGAATACAGGAGTTTCCCAAACCAGTTCCCAGACCACGGGTCCGAAAATCCTTCTGTATCGAATCACAAACTAATGGGTATCCTCTTAGCTTCCGACAGCGATTCTGAGCGCCTTGGCATGAATCCAAGGAGAATCCCCTTCTTCTCAGGAAGACGGGCAAGACGGATGGAAAACGGTCGCTTTCGATCTGGAATCACTTTCGACCGACACGGCGGCGGCGAACTCTGGGACCCCTGGGGCAACCACTACCGCGTCATCATGGACACCGACGGCGACGGGCGGGTGAAGGCGCCTGAATGGTTTACGAAGTCCGAGTTCATTCCCCAAAGCGTCATCGTCTGGAGTCCCGGCCGCGACGGCGACGATGCCACCGCCGAGGACAATGTGGTTTCCTGGCCTTTCGATGACTGATACAAACACCTTCCCGAGAGAAGTGGGCGCGATGGCGTTCCACAGGGAGCGCGGGCGTCTCGCCCGCCCCGGAGCCTTGGAGCGCGATGATCCTTCGTCGCCCCGGTCGACTGCAGCGAGCAGGGATGCTCGCGCTCCTTATTCCCCGACATTGCGGCGGGCGAGACGCCCGCACTCCCAGTCATCGCGGCGGGCGAGACGCCCGCACTCCCAGTGACTCTCGAATCCAACCATTCTCCATGTCCGAAACCCCTTCCTCCCACCGCCGCGCCCTTTGGCTGACGATCGGCCTGTTTGCCCTCGTCGCCGGTGCGTTGCTCTTCTTGCTCACTTTCCTGGAAACCCGGACCCGCTTCGAGGTTTCGCCGGCAGAAAAACGCCCTTGGGCGGAAGCCACCTGGCGGAAACGTTTCGATCCCGCGGCCCATCTCTCGCTTCCGAAGCTCTCCT
Source organism: Verrucomicrobiia bacterium (assembly GCA_030432615.1). Classification (GTDB taxonomy): domain Bacteria; phylum Verrucomicrobiota; class Verrucomicrobiia; order Verrucomicrobiales; family DEV007; genus JAEUHH01. Next base: position 5,763 of record JAUIGT010000173.1, on the reverse strand, counting down.
CCAGTCCGCCGCCGACCCTCACGATCACGAAAAAGAAAAACGAACTCGAGATCGTGGGCTCCCCGGGACACAACGACACCCTCGACGCCTACCACGAAATCTTCGAGGCCGATCCTTCCGGGGTGGTGACATTGCCGGACGGCAACCGGTTGGAACTGGCGGCCGTCGCCCTGATGCTGCCCTCGGATATCGAACGCAACGAGGACACCCCCCGCTACCCCAGGCTCCGTCCCGAGTGGATCGATCCGAGGACCGGCGATCCGATCCCGACCGATCTTCCCGAAAACGAATGGGCCCGGCGCGAAGACCAGGTCCCCGACCACGGTCCCCGCCTCTTCCTCCGCGTTCGCCGAACCGGTAGCCAGGCTCCGCTCCGCTGGCTCGCCCCCCAGGTCCACGACGACCGAACCCTGCGCAATCTGGGAAGCACCGCCTCGTATTCCAGTTCATTGAGCGACGGACAATTCTGGGTCGATCTCGAGCAATGGCACCAAGCGCCGCTCCGAATCGGCATCCAACTCGCTTTCGGAAATCCGGAAGAAAAAGCCATCCCGGCGAAGAAGGGATCCCTGGCCACCTTCGGCGACGACGCAAGCTTCGAACTGCTCGACATCCTCCCCCACGGTCACGGAGGTTCCAGTTGGGGTGGAAACTCCGGCGGTTTCACGACCACCTTTCGAGAATCGAAGCCACGTCCCGGTCATCCCGAACGAACCTTCGTTTTCCAGGTCTGGCCACGATCCAACCACTTCCTGACCGAGATCTTTCCCTCGGAATCCGAGCGGGGACGCCTGCTCACCGGGAACTTCGGCATTTCGGGAATGGAACTCCGGGGGGAGGAAGCCGCCGCCAGGGAACTTCGACTCCTGAGATACCCGCGCCTGGGTCGCGCCGTGTTCGAGCTTTCCTCGGTTCCGCGACTTCCCGAAGTCGCGAATCTTTTCGAGGTTCCGATTCCGTGGATCCGCATCGACTACAGCTCCCAATTCGCGAGGGCGATCACCGATACCACCGGAACCCAGAGGAGGTTCCGGGACTACCAACAACTCCCCGAATCGCTCTTCCCGATGGAGTTTGCCAATATCACGCCCGCGGAATTGATCGCCGAGTACGAACGCCTCACCGGAGAGCGGCTCTATTTCAATGAAAACACCCTGGAACTGACCGACGAGCGTCCACCCGGCCTTTCCGAGAGATGGAAAGATTGGTGGAAGAAACACCGCCCCGGGTGGTTTCCGTGACCCATCCCGAGACTGCGGTCAGACTGTTGAATTTCCCCATCGATGCAGCGAGCATCCCACTGGGAGTGCGGGCGTCTCGCCCGCATCGGTGCTTGGGAGCGCGATGTTCCCTCATCGCCCCGATCGACTGGAGCTCGCGCTTCTTCTCTGGCATCGCAGCGGGCGAGACGCCCGCACTCCCAGCGACTTTCGAAATTCGTTTTCCTCCATGCCCGATTCCGAATCCATGATCTCCCGCCACATCCTCCCGAACTACCGCATCGCGGTGGTGGGCTCGGGGGCGGTGGGTTGCTACTACGGAGGCAAGCTCGCCCAGTTCGGGCGCGACGTGCATTTCCTGATGCGCTCGGACCTGGACCACGTCCGCAAGCGCGGGCTCCGCATTCTCAGCAAGCAGGGCGATTTCCATCTCCAGAAGGTCCACGCCTACGGTTCCACCAAGGAGATCGGCCCCGTCGATCTCGTGCTCATCGCGATCAAGGCCACCGCCAACGCCGCGCTCGATACCCTGATTCCCCCGCTGCTGAAAGCCGACGGTTCCACCATGCTGCTGACGCTCCAGAACGGGCTCGGCAACGAGGAATACCTCGCCGAGCGTTTCGGCGCGGAAAAAGTCCTCGGCGGCCTCTGCTTCGTCTGCCTCAACCGGGTGGAACCCGGCGTCATTCGCCACATCGGCCACGGCAAGATCGAGATGGGCGAGTTTTCCGGCCTGCCCCTCCCGCGCACCTGGGAGGTCCAGGGCGAATTCAAACGCTGCGGGGTGGTCTGTTCGGTGGCGGGTGATCTCGGTCTCGCCCATTGGCGCAAGCTGGTGTGGAACGTGCCCTTCAACGGGCTCTCCATCGCCGGGGGCGGCATCGATGTCGGCCAGATCCTCGCCGACGAGGACCTCCTCTACCTGACCCGTGCGCTCATGCGCGAGATCATCGGGATCGCGAAGACCCTGGGATACGAGATCCCGAGTTCCTTCGCCGACCGGAACATCGAGAACACGAAATCCATGGGCGCCTACCTGCCCTCGAGCCTCATCGACTACCTCGAGGGTCGCGAGGTCGAGGTCGAGCCCATCTGGGGAGAGCCGCTCCGCCGGGGGTTCAACGCCGGTGCCGAGGTCGGTCGCCTCGAGATGCTCTACCGGCTCATCCGGCGAAAGGTCAACGCCAGGGAACACGAGGAGTAGGTCGGAGACCCCTGCCCCTCTTCGCCACGTCGATCGGCGGTTTCCCTCCCCCACCCCGTTTCCGCAATAAATCCGTGTCCATCCGCTTCCATCCGTGGTTTTCTCCGCCCATGACGAACGAATTTTCCCGCGCGCATTTTCCCACTGTCGTCCGTGAACGCCACCCCCGAATCGGGCTGGTGCTCGGTTCCGGGCTGGGCAGTTTCGTCAATCGCATCACGGTGACGGAAACCATCCCGTTCTCGGACATCGGCGGTCTCCCGGTCAGCGCCGTTCCCGGGCACCAGGGCCGCTTCGTCTTCGGAAAGATCGGCGGCATCGAGGTGGTCATCGCGCAGGGACGCGTCCACCTCTACGAAGGCTGGAGCGCCCGCGAGGTCGCCGCCGGGATTCGCGCCATGGCCGCCCTCGGCATCGAGAAACTCGTGCTCACCAACGCCGCCGGCATCATCAACGAGGGCTTTCGTCCGGGCCAGTGGATGCAGATTCGCGACCACCTCAATCTCACCGGCCAGAGTCCGCTGACGGGAGGCCCGCATTTCGTCGATCAGACGCAGGTGTATTCCAAGTCCCTACGCCAGTTGTTCCACGACCAGGCCGACCGCGTCGGGATCCCGCTGCCCGCCGGCGTCTACGCCTGGGTGCCGGGCCCGCAGTACGAGACGCCCGCCGAGATCCGGATGCTGCGGGTCCTCGGCGCCGACGCCGTCGGCATGTCGACCGTTCCCGAGGCCATCCAAGCCCGCGCACTCGGCATCGAGGTGGCCGGTTTTTCGTGCCTCACCAACTACGGCGCCGGCATGACCCCCGAGCCACTCAGCCACGAAGAAGTCATCGAAACCGGCACCCAGGCCGCCGAGACTCTCGCCCGACTGCTCGAAGCGAGTTTTCTCGAGGATTGAAGCAAAATGCGGAATGACCCGCCTCCTCAATCCATCTCCCGCGACCGCGGCTCGCGCTTGACGGTGCTCCCGGTGGTCGGAGCGGTGACGAAGGGGCCACCGGCCAGGGGAGCCCGGTCGGTGAAGGCCACGTCGGGCATTTCGCTGGGACGTCCCGCGAGCGGGAAATCCTTCCGCAGCGGGAAAAACGGGTAGCCTTCCCACATGAGGATGCGGCGCAGGTCGGGGTGTCCCTCGAACTCGATGCCCATCATGTCGTAGACCTCGCGCTCGTGCCAGTCGGCCGTCGGCCAGAGATCGGAAACCGTCGGCGCTTTCTCGTCCTCGGGAAGCGTGTACTTGATCCGCAGATGGATCCGCTCGCCGTTGCCGAGGGAATACAACTCGTAGACCAGTTCCCAACGCGGTTCCTCACCGAAATGGTCCACGCTGCTCAGATCGACAAGGTAATCGAATCCCAGCTTGCCGTGGCAGTGGGCGAGAATGTCCCGCGCCTTCTCGCGATCGACGATGGCGGTGTGCTCCCCGCGAAATTCCACGGTCGAGAGAATCGCGTCTCCAAACTCGTCCTGGAGCGTCTTGACGATATCGGCGGCGGTCTTGCTCATGGCGAAAATTCAATTCGGCAATCGATCAGGCGAATCAGGCCTCGACCGCTTCCTCCTCCGGCTTTCCGGACCTGAGCTGCGCGACGGAGGATTCCTCGCCCTCGATCTTCTTCTGCAATTTCATGAGGCCATCGATCAGCGCCTCGGGACGGGGCGGGCACCCGGACACGTAGACATCAACCGGGATCAGATTGTCGATCCCCTGGAGCACCGCGTAACTGCGATACATGCCGCCGCTGCTGGCGCAGGCACCCATGGCGATGCACCACTTCGGCTCGGGCATCTGGTCCCAGATCCGCCGCACGGCGAGCGCCATCTTGTAGGTGACGGTGCCGGCGACGATCATGACGTCGCTCTGGCGGGGAGAAAAGCGCATCACCTCGGCACCGAAGCGCGAAATGTCGAAGCGGGAGGCGCCGGTGGCCATCAGCTCGATGGCGCAGCAGGCGAGTCCCATCGGCATGGGCCAGAGCGAGTTCTTCCGCATCCAGTTGATGGCGGCATCGACCCGGGTGAAGATCACGTTGCCCTCGATCTTCGAATCGTAGGCGGCGTGCTGGAGAGTGGTGGCGAGAGTGTCTGCTTCGGCCATGGCGTCGCGTTCAGTTCGCGGATTCAGCAAAGGTTACGTTACGTGGCGCCAAAACCGCCGCAAGACCTTTGTGAAAAATTTCACAAGCTCGCGCCCCTGATTTCGCGGGGGCATTCAAGAGGGTCGGATGACGGACGCAACCCTCTCGAGTCGACCGTTTCCGCCGCCCTTCAGTGACTGATGGTCACCGGTGTTCCCACCCGTATCTTGCTGTAGATCAACGGCTGGACCTGCTTCGGCACGCGGATGCAGCCATGCGAGGCGGGATAGTTCGGCACGTAGCCGATGTGCATGCCGACGCCGCCGGGAGTGATCCGCATCCAGTAGGGCATGGGAGCCCCGCGAAACTCGGCGTTGCCGGATTTCGGCGGTTTCCGGATGTCTCCGTCGCTGATCAGGGTGGCGCCGGTGTCGGCATCGACCCACTTGCCGTAAAGATTGGATTTCTTATCGACCGTTTTCTCCAGGAAACGAAAACTCCCGCTCGGGGTGTTGTGCCCCTGCTTGCCGGTCGAAATCTGGGTCTCGATGATCAGCTTGTCGGCTCCCTTGCCGGTACGGTAGACGCGGGCCCGCTGGTCGCCGAGATCGACTTCCACCCGCGAGTTGGCCTGGGTCAGGGAGTCGAGATTCTTCTCATCCACCCAGATGTGGTGCTGGGAGCTGTGATATTTCGACTGCGGATTCGGCGCGACGGGCCCGGGCTTCTCGGCGGGAACCGGGCCGAAGATGATCTGGCCGTTGTCGGCGACGGTGCAGGACGAAAGGAACCCGCCCGCCAGCAATGTGGAGACGGCAAGGGTGAGCCTTGATCCCAGGGCGAAAAGTTTCATCGGAACGGAGGACCCCGGCCCACGACGGAAACGCGCGTACCGGCGCCCAAAGGAGACCCGGGTGCCGTCTCCCGTCAATCGCAATCGGAGGGAAAAGGGTGAATTTCGCTCCGTATTTTCCCGGAGCGAAGGGTCTCATACCAGATTCGGAAAATAACCTGACGATTTTCGGAGTCAGTTTTTCTCGGGGCGAGACGCGAGGAGGAAGCGATGCGGGCATCGTGACCGACGAGTACCGAAGCAACCGGGAAAAAATGGCCCGAATCTACTCCAAACGCCGGAGGCCTCGCGTTCGAAACCTTCTTCCCTCTGAATCGTCAGGTGATTTTTTGAATTTGGTATCAGAGATCCGAGGACGACGATCCAAACACGGAGTCGTCCCCGTTCCCGACCGCAGTGGCGGT
>JAUIGT010000172.1 GCA_030432615.1 Verrucomicrobiia bacterium | reverse complement strand
TGCGACGAGGAGGTGGCGGAGGAACTGGCGGAGAACCCGGACGATCCCCGGGAGAAGCTGGCGGCGTTGATCACCGCTCCGCAGAACGAGCGATTTGCGCAGGTGATGGTCAACCGGATCTGGGAACGGTTGATGGGGCGCGGCATCGTCGATACCCTCGCCGACTGGGAGAAGGGCGAGCCGTCCCACCCGGAGCTGCTGCGGTGGCTGGGTCGGCGGTTCGTGGAATCGGGCTACGACTTGAAAACGGTGGCGCGGTTGATCCTGGAATCGCACGCCTACCAGCGGGCGGTGGACCCGGACGCGAAGGAAACGAGCCCGCTCTACCTGGCGCCTGCGCCGCGACGGTTGAGCGCGGAGCAGATCGTGGACTCGCTGTTCAGCGCGACCGGCAAGCCCTTCGATGTGGAAGAGGTGAGCCTCGACATCGACAGCGTTCGCGTGGTCAACATTTCGCTGACTCTCGGCAAACCCCGTCGTGCGTGGATGCTGGCATCGACGTCGAACGAGCGGGATCGTCCGAGCCTGTCGCTGCCTCGGATTCAGGCGGTGGCGAGCGTGATGGAGACCTTTGGTTGGCGGGGAGCACGACAGGATCCGATCAGCCGGCGCGACACCGAGTCGAACGTGCTGCAGCCGGCGATCCTGGCGAACGGGACGATGGGGATCTGGCTGACGCGTCTGAGCGAGGATCACGGGATCACCGAGTTGGCGCTGGAGGATCAACCGGTCGATCGACTGGTCGATCGCCTCTACCTCCGTCTGCTCACCCGCGAGCCCTCGGAGGCGGAGAAGGAAGGCTACGTCCGCCTGCTTTCCGAAGGCTATGGCTCTCGCGTCATCCCCGAGTCTCAGCGCAAGGAACGCGAGGCATCCGGTCCCCGGGAACCCGAGCGCTACGTCAGCTGGTCGAATCACCTCGACGGCCCCGCCAACACTTTGGCCCAGGAGAAGGAGGCCCAGGCCCGGGCCGGGGAGGCGCCGGCCAACGCGCTCGACCCCGACTGGCGCCGGCGGCTCGAGGACGTGCTCTGGGCCATGCTCAATGCGCCCGAGTGGGTCTACACCCCCTGATCGCGTTCCCGCTTCGCGACCCAACCCTCTTTCTTCCCGCATCAAACCCTGTTAACTTTTTCCCACGACTCCCTCTCGCCATGAACCGCCGAAATTTCCTCAAGCAATCCTCCGGACTTCTCGCCGCGGGCGCCGCCGGAGCGTCCCTGGATCCGTCCTCGCTGCTCGCCAACGCTTCGGCCGTCTCGATGCCGAAAGGCAAGGCCGAGCACTGCATCTTCATCTGGCTCGGCGGCGGCATGGCCCAGATCGACACCTTCGATCCGAAGAAGCGCGGGAATCCCAAGGCTTCGCCCAAGGTGGCCGGTTCCGACTACGCCTCCATCGATACTGCGGTCCCCGGGGTCAAGTTCTGCGAGCACCTCGGTCGCACCGCCAAACTCGCCGAGCGGCTCACCGTGGTTCGCACCGTCAACCACCACGTCATCGACGAGCACGCCTTCGCCACCAACCTCGTCCACACCGGGCGCATGATCAGTGGCAGCGTGACCTATCCGTCGATCGGATCGATCGTGGCCCACGAGCGCGGGGCCGCCAGTTCCGACGTGCCGGCCTACATGCTGATCGGCTACCCGAACGTCAGCCGCGGTCCCGGTTTTCTCGGCGCCAAGGCGGGCTTCGTCTACCTGACCGACACCGAGAGCGGTCCGGCCGGATTTTCCCGTCCCGACGACGTCGATGCCAAGCGCGCCGCCCGCCGCCAGGCCCTGTTGCAGCCCCTGCAGAAACAGGTGCCGGGCGAATCCGTGGTCGCGCAGTATCGCGAGGCCCAGAGCGAGGCGTTGCGTCTCGCGGGTCCCGATTTCATGCGCCATTTCAACCTCAAGGAGGAGTCCGCCGATCTCCGCAACGCCTACGGCGGCGAGTTCGGCCAGCGCTGCCTCCTGGCGCGGCGACTCGTCCAGGCCGGGGTGCGTTTCATCGAGGTGTCCCACAACCTCAACTTCATCAACGGCACCGGCTGGGACACCCACAACGAGGGACAGCTCAATCAGCACGTGCTCATCCAGGAACTCGACATCGCCCTGTCGGCGCTGATCAGCGACCTGGAGAACCAGGGCATTCTCGACAAGACCCTCATCGCCGTCGGCACCGAGTTCGGTCGTCCCGCCAGTTTCGACGGACGCGGCGGACGCGGCCACCAGGGGACCTGCTTCAGCCTGACCCTGGCCGGCGGAGGACTCAATCACCAGGGCGCCTACGGGGTGACTGATGAACTGAGCAAAGAGATCGTCGAGAACCCGGTTTCGATCCCGGATTTCCACGCCACCATCCACGCCGCGCTGGGCATCGATCCCTCCAAGGAACTCTTCGACGGTTCCCGTCCCGTCCCCATCACCGACCAGGGCAAGCCGATCGCGAAACTGTTCGCGTGAGTGAACGGGGGAGCGCGACGATCCTTCGTCGCCCCGGTCGATCGGAGCGAGCAGGGATGCTCGCGCTCCAGGGAATTCGCGGGACGATTTCCCCTTTTCCTCCCCTGGCCAAGCGGGGATAGTCGTTTCTCCACCCATGAAGAAACTTCCCCTGTCGATTCTCGCGCTCTTTCTCGGTCTCCTTTTTTTCCCGATCGCTTCGGTCCGGGCCGACGACGATGAGACGGCGAGGAATCCGCCCGTCGTCCTCGCCCACTACATGCCTTGGTATGCCTCGAAGCCGGTCGGCGGCGCGTGGGGTTGGCACTGGACCATGGATCATTTCGATCCGGACATCTTCCGCTGGGACGGGCGCCGGGAGGTGGCGTCGCGCGACTACCCGCTGATCGGGCTCTACGATTCCTCCGATCCCGACGTTCTCGAATGCCACGCGCTGCTGATGAAATTTTCCGGGATCGATGGCGTGGTCATCGATTGGTATGGCACCGAAGACTTCAACGACTACGCCGCCGTCCATCGCAACACCGAGGCGTTGATCGCCGTCCTGAAGAAGGCGGGACTCAAGTTCGCGATCTGCTACGAGGACCAGTCGGTGAAACACATGGTCGCGGGCGGGAAACTGGCGGAGGACGCGGCGATCGATCACGCGAAGAAGGTCCTCGGCTGGGTCGAGGAGAACTGGTTCGCCGACGAAGCCTACGTCCGGCACGAGGGACGACCGATCCTCCCGGTCTTCGGGCCGCAGCATTTTCTCTCCGCGGACCAGTGGGAATCCCTGACCGCGGACCTCTCGACCAATCCCCTGGTCCTGGGCCTGCCGCACCTCGCGGACAAGGCGGGAATCGACGGCGTCTTCGGTTGGCCGCCGGTGACCGGGGGAAAGACGATCGGCGTCGAGGCGTGGAACGAGGACCTCGAGAAACTCTACGGGCGCGCTTCGGGGGAGACCACCGTGATGGGCGTGGCCTACCCGGGATTCGAGGACATCTACGCCCAGGCCGGTCTCCACGAGAGCTACGGACGGATCGATCCCCGCGAAGGCCGGACCCTCGCGGAAACCCTCGACCGGGCGTTGGCAAGCGGGGCGCCGCTGGTGCAGGTCGCGACCTTCAACGACTTCGGTGAGGGAACGGTCGTGGAACCAACCTGGAAATGGGGATACCGCCACCTCGAGGAAATCCAGCGACGAATCGGCGAGGAGCACGAGCCTTCCGACCTGCGGTTGCCGATCCTGCTATACCAGCTGAGAAAGCGCGGCGCCGACAAGGCGACGCTGGACGAGGCGGCGTCCCGGCTGTTCGCGGGTGAAACCGGCGAAGCGGCGAAGCGCCTGGATCAGGCCAAGGCCGAGTTGGAGACCGGTCACCCGGCGGTTTTCTTCGATGGCGCGCCGCGTTCGCGGAGCGGGAACTACCGTCTCCACACCGACATCGCCTACCGGGCGGGGGAGGAAGGCGCGACCGGTTACATGAAGACGCGCTGCCGGCTCGATGTCTATGCGCCGGCGGATCTTGACGGCTTCGCCACGGTGCTCTGGTTTCACGGGGGCGGAATATCCCACGGGCATCGCTCGGTGCCGATCCCGCTGCTCAATCGCGGCGTCGCCGTGGTCGCCGCGAACTACCGGCTCAGTCCGCAGGTGAAGACGCCGGCGTTTCTCGAGGACGCAGCGGCGGCGGTGGCGTGGGTCTTCGAGAACATCGAGGACTACGGCGGAGATCCGGACCGGGTTTTCGTCAGCGGCCACTCCGCCGGCGGCTACCTGGCGTCGATGGTCGGCATGGACAAGAGCTACCTCGAGGCTTTCGATCTCGACGCCGACCGGATCGCCGGACTGGTGCCCTTCAGCGGACACAGCGTGACCCACTTCACGATCCGGAAGGAGCAGGGCATTCCCGGCACCCAGGCGACGGTCGATCGCTTTGCGCCGCTCTTCCACGTTCGCAAGGACGCGCCGCCGACGCTCCTGATCACGGGTGACCGCGAGCGCGAGATCTTCGGTCGCTACGAGGAAACCGCCTACTTCTGGCGCATGATGCGGGTGGTCGGCCATCCCGACTGCACCCTGAGGGAACTCGACGGCTTCGATCACGGCGGCATGCCCGAGCCGGCGTTTCCGCTGCTGCTGGATTTCATGAGTCGCAAGGCGGCGCCCTGAGCGTCCGGCATTTCGGGCGATTGGCGGCATTCCGCGAGTGACTGGCCACGGAACTCTCTGGCAAGATCGACGGATGTCCCGGAAATCCTGGATCCTGCTCGCGGCGGTCGGCGCCCTCGGTCAATCGAGCCCGGTGGCGGCGGAGGACGAGAAAACGTCCCTGCCACGCTTTCCCGCGATCGAACCCGGCGAGGCGCTGGCGACCTTCGAGACCGCGCCCGGGTTCCGGCTCGAACTGGCGGCGTCGGAACCGCTGGTCCACGACCCGGTGGCGCTGGCTTTCGATGAGAACCTGGTCCTCTACGTGGTGGAAATGCGGGGCTACTCGGAGCGGCGGGAGGCGAAACTCGGCGCGGTCCGTGCTCTGCGGGATACCGACGGAGACGGCCGCTACGACCGCAGCGACGTGCTCGTGGACGGACTGCGGTGGCCGACTGCCATCGCCTGCTGGAAGGGCGGCGTCTTCGTGGCGGCACCGCCGGATCTCTGGTACTTCAAGGACATCGACGGCGACGGCAAGGCGGACCGGAAAGAGCGGCGCCTGACGGGTTTCACCCACCACAACGTGCAGGCCATGGTGAACAGTTTTCGCTGGGGCTTGGACAATCGCATTCACGGCGCCACCAGCAGCGGCGGGGCGGAACTGGAGAAGGTCGCCGGCGACGGCGAACCGCTTTCGTTGCGGTTGCGCGACTTCGCCTTCGACCCGGAGACGTCGGCCTTCACCCCGACGACCGAGGGCGGCCAGCACGGCATGGACTTCGATGAGTGGGGCCGGAAGTTCTCCTGCTCCAACAGCGATCACCTCAAGCAGGTCGTCTACGAGGAGCGCTACCTGGCGCGAAACCCGTTCTTCAGCGCGCCGGATTCGCGCCTGAGCATCGCCGCCGAGGGTCAGCAACCGGAGGTCTACCGGATCAGCCCGGTGGAACCGTGGCGGGAGATGCGGACGCGGCTGCGACTGGAGGGAAAGCTGATGCAGTTCAAGCTCGAGGGTGGCGGACGCGCGGCGGGCTACTTCACGGCCGCCACCGGGATCACCCTCTATCGTGGCGATGCCTGGCCGGCCGAGTTCCGCGGGCTGGCGGTGGTCGGCGATGTCGGCAGCAACCTCGTCCACCGCAATCGACTCGAGTCCGACGGCATACCGTTCGTCGGGCACCGCATCGACGAGGAGAGCGAGTTCGTGCGCTCGTCGGACACCTGGTTTCGGCCGGTGCAGTTTGCCAACGGGCCCGACGGGAACCTCTACGTGGCGGACATGTACCGGGAGATCATCGAGCATCCGTCCAGCTTCGGCGACGCCATCAAGCCGCTGCTGGACCTCAACAGCGGTTTCGACCGGGGACGCATCTACCGCATCGTGCACGAGCAGGGACGCCGACGCGAGACCGGGCCACTCGGTGGAAAGACGAGCGCGGAACTGGCGTCGTTTCTCGCGCACGAAAACGCCTGGCATCGCGAGACCGCCTCGCGGCTGATTTTCGAACGTCAGGAAGCTTCGGCGGTTCCGGCGATCCGCCAAGTGCTCGAGGAATCGGAAAATCCCCTGGGCCGGATGCACGCGCTTCATGCTCTCCAAGGGCTGGCGGTCCTCGAAGCCGGCGACTTGGAGGCGGCGATGGCGGATCCGCATCCCGGGGTGAGAATGCACGCGGTTCGGCTGTCGGAACCGTTTCTCGACGGATCGGCGGAGCTGCGCCGCGCGTTGGGCGAACGCGTGGAAGATCCCGACCTCCGCGTCCGTTTCCAGGCCGCCTTTTCCCTCGGTGAGATGGCGCCGGACGAGGCGCGGCTCGACGCCCTGACGACCTTGTTGAAACGGGATGCCGAGGATCCCTGGATTCGGATGGCGGTGCTGACCTCGTTGGCCGAGGGCGCCGATGGAGTGATGCGCGATCTCGCGGCCGACGGCGAATTTCGGGATCGCCCCGGAGCGTCGGCCGTGCTTCGCGACCTGGCGAAACTGATCGCCCGTCGGAACGAGTCGGAGGCGTTCGCGAGCTTGCTCGCCGCTCTCGGGGCATTGCCCGAACCCGACCGGAACGGGCTCGCCCTCTCGCTGGTGCTCGGCCTGCGCGAAGGGGCCCGGACCGGCAGTGCGGGTTTCCAGCGACTGCTTTCCGGCGAGGACGAATCGCCCGGTGCCGCCCGGTTTCGGCGGGTATTGGGTCAGGCGTTGACGATGGCGGGTGATGCCCAACTCCCCGAGTCGATGCGCCTCGACGCCATCAGTTTGTCCGGATTGTTGCCGCTCGCGGAGACGCGGGAATCGCTCTCGGCGCAGCTGGGCGGTGCCGTGTCCGAGTCCCTGCAGACCCGGGTGGTCACCGTCCTGGGGCGCTATGCCGATCCGGGAACGACCGACCTGGTGGTGTCGTTGTTTCCCCGGCTGACCCCGGCGGTTCGGACGGTGGCGATGGATGCGCTATTCGGGCGACGGGAACGTTACGGCGAGATTCTCGATGCGGTGGAGCGCGGAGACCTCAACCCCGGCGATCTCAACGCGGTGCAGATCCAGCGGCTCTGCCTCTCCCCGGACCAGGCCGAAGCCGAGCGCGCCGTGCGCCTTCTTTCGCCGAACCGGGAAAACGATCGCAGCAAGGTGATTCGCGACTTTCAGCCCGCGCTCGGGATGGAGGGCGATGCGGACCGGGGGCGCAACCTGTTCCGGGCCGCGTGCGCCGTGTGCCACCGGGCCGAGGATTTCGGTAACGTGGTCGGACCGGTGCCGGCGACGTTTCGGAATCGCGGGACCGAGTGGATGCTGGTGAACATCCTCGATCCCAATCGCGAGGTGAACCCGGAGTTCGCCAGCTACACCATCACCCGGAAGGACGGCAGCCTGGTGGCCGGTCTCATCACCGGTGAGACGGCCACGAGCCTGACCGTGACCCGCGCCGACGGCCGGACCGAATCGGTGCTTCGGTCCGACATCGAGGAACTGGTGGCCTCGAAGCTCTCGCTGATGCCCGAGGGTCTGGAGGCCGCCTTCGATCACCAGGGCATGGCCGACCTGCTGGCCTACCTCGGGTCGTTGGAGTGACTTCGCCGGAGTCGAATCCCGAAAGTCGCCCGTGCGGAACCGGGGAATCCGGGCCAGCGTAGTGTCGATGAGATTCCTTCGATCGATCCTCCTGGTCGCGGTCTTCTGCGGCGTGATTTCCGACACCCTGGCCCAGCGGACCCTGCACGTGGCTCCCGACGCCGCCCCCGGCGGAGATGGCAGCCGGGAAAAACCGTTCCGGTCCCCGCAAGAGGCCCGCGACGCCCTGCGCGCGGCGCGAAAAGCCGGCCGGATTCCGGAGAACGAAACGGTCGTCGTGAACCTGGCCGCGGGACGCTACCGCCTGGAATCGACCCTGGTGCTGGGTCCCGAGGATGGAGGCACGGAAACGGCCCCGGTGATCTACCGTGCCGAGACTCCGGGAACCGCGCGGCTCCAGGGAGGGCGATCGCTGGAACCGACGCTTTTTCAGCCGGTGCGTGAGGAGGCAATTCTACTGCGGTTGGCCGAATCGGTGCGCGACCGAGTCCTGGTGGCGGATCTGTCCGGCGTCGTGCCCGGCAGCTTCTCCGAACTTGCCGATGCCTGGCGGGGCGCGCCCGCGGCGCCGTGGCTCTACGTGAATGGCGAACCCATGACGCTGGCCCGCTGGCCCAACGAGGAATCCGGCGCCGGCGACGGAGATCGCGATGGGTGGGCTCGTTTCTCGAAAGCGGTGGATTCGGGCAGACCCGATCCGGATTCCCCGGATCCGGAAAAGCGGAAGGCGCACCCGGGCTCCTTCGTCTTCGAGGATACCCGGCCCGCACGCTGGAACCTGGAGGATGGCGCCTGGCTCTTCGGCTACTGGACGCACGACTGGAGCTACGAGGTGATCCGGATCAAGGCTTATGATCAAGAGAAGAAGGTCGTCACCCTGGCCGCGCCGCACAGCTACGGCATCGCCGGGGGAACCTGGGGCGGCAAGCAGCGCCGCTTTTTCGCGCTCAACGTCCTCGAGGAACTCGACGCGCCCGGGGAGTGGTATCTCGATCGCGAACGGAAGCGGCTCTACTTTCTGCCGGGAGCCGGCTGGCCGGATGCGGATCTCGTGCTCGCATCGCTGACGCAGCCGTTGCTGGAGGTGAAAGACGCGAAGCACCTGAAGTTCGAGGGCCTCCGTTTCGAGTACGGGCACGGGCAGGGGATCGTGCTGCGGGATGCGGAGCGGGTCGAGGTCGCCGGTTGCACGATCGCGAACCTGGCCGCCGGCGGCGTTTCCGTCAGCGGAGGACGGGAGAATGCGATCCGTTCCTGCGACCTCTTCAACCTCGGCAGCTCCGGCATCACCCTCAGCGGAGGCGATCGCGCCAGCCTGGTCCCATCCGGGCATCTCGCGGAGAACAACCACATCCATCACTACGGTCGCTTCCAGCGCACCTACGCCCCGGGGGTCGGCGTCTACGGCTGCGGCCAGATCGTGCGCCACAATCGCATCCACGACGCACCCCACAACGCGGTGCTCTACGGGGGCAACGAGCATCTCTTCGAGAAGAACGAGATCTTTCGCGTGGTCATGGAAACGGGAGATTCCGGCGCCTTCTACACGGGGCGCGACTGGACCAGCCAGGGAAACGTGCTCCGGCACAACTTCATCTACGATCTCGGCGGCGGGAACGAGGAACACGTCAACACCATGGGTGTCTACCTCGATGATTGTGACAGCGGTGATGCGATCGAGGGAAACGTCTTCCTCCGCGCCGGCCGGGCCATCATGATCGGCGGAGGGCGCGACAATCAGGTGCTCAACAATCTCGTCATCGACTGTCCCATCGGCTTGCACCTGGACTCGCGCGGCATGACGTGGAAGCAGTGGAACGATCCCGCTTCGCCGGGGTGGAACCTGGAGGAAAAGGCCGAGAAGCTGAACTATCGCCAGCCGCCCTGGAGCGAACGCTACCCCAACCTGGCGAAGATCATGAGCGACTCGCCCCGGGAGCCGCTGCACAACGTGATCCGGCGGAATGTCTTCATCGATTGCTCGAAGGAAGTCGCCAGTTTCGACGCCAACGTGCGCAAGCTCATCGACAGGCTCGACATCGGCGACAACCTCGTGATCAGCCGCGACGGGAAGGCCGAGGGCAGGCAGCTCGCCGAGGGGATCGAGGGTTTCGATGTCCGGAAAGGCATGGAGGCCGAGCCGTTCGATCCCGGTTTCGCCGGAGAATCGGAAGGGAATTTCTCGCTCCCACCGAAGGCGGCGCTGCGGAAAGCCCTGCCGGCATTCAAACCGATTCCCTTCGCCGAGATCGGACTCTACCCGGACCGCTTTCGGAAGGAATTGCCATGACGGGAAAACGCCGCAAGTCCCTGTAATTTCGGCAGGTCCCCGCCGTCAATACGGGCGGCTCCATTCGTGCCGAGCCATCGTAACCCTTTCTGAAAACCACCCACCCCGATTCCACCATGTCCGATACTCCCAATCCCGCCGTCGTCGAAGCTCTTCGCCAGGCCGTTGCCGATTCCTACGCCCTGCTCGGCCAGACCCACATCTGTCACTGGAATGTGCGTGGCCCCGGATTCTTCGCCCTTCACGTGGCCTTCGAGGAACAGTACACGGAACTCTTCACCGCCATCGACGAGATCGCCGAGCGAGTCCGCGCGCTCGATTCCCTGGCACCGGGCGGACTCGGGAACCTCGCGAAGATGGCGGGCATCGACGAGATCGCCGAAGATGCGGGCGCCGAGGAAATGGTTCAGCACCTGGTCGATGTGAACCGGAAGCTGGTCGACACCTTGGCCAAGGCGCGGGATCTCGCCGGTGACGCCGGAGATTCCCAGACCGAGGACCTCATGATCGCCCGCATCCAGGTCCACGAAAAGACGATCTGGATGCTGAAGAGCTATCTCGGCTGAGAGAGTTCGCTCCAGTGGCGGACTGCCTTGGAGTCGGGCGGAGCAGCCGGCGCGCGTTTCGTCCCGGACCAGTTTCTACAATCTTTCCGCCGTTTTCTTCGGCTCGCTCGATTTACACTTCGCCCGGGTTTCCGCAGGATGGGGCGATGAAGTTTCTTCGGTTCGGGCCTGCATTCCGGTTTCTCGTTCTCTTCCTGTCGGGCGTCCCTTTCCCCGATGGACGGGGGATGGCGGAGGAACCGTTGCATCCCGGGGATATCGAGTTCCGCCGGCAGGCGGTGCGCCGATTCGTGTTCGATCCCGAGCAGGCCATTCCGCTGGCCTCACTCCGACCGGCCACCCTCCGGGACTTCGACCTGATGCACCCGGAACTCGGGCAGGATGAGGACGCCCGGTCGCCGGTGGACTGGAAGGTCGATCGCGGGCGGCTCGTCGGCACCTCCGGAGACCAGCCCGCGAGATCGCTGAGATGGGTGGGCGGTTTCAACCCTTTCGCGACCTATGACCTTGCCGTGAATCGATGCACCGCCGCGGGCAGCGCGGGCATCGCGTTCCACGATTCCTCGAACGGCGATCTCATGGTGGCGCGATTGCATTTCGAGGATGATCTCCCGGTGCGCGTGACCTGGGAAGTGATCCTCGGTGGGCAAACGACCGTCCGCGAGGAATGGCCGGTGCCCGAGGAGGTCGGAGCCAACGATTTCGTTCTCCGGGTGCAAATGGCCGTGGTCGGTGTCAACCTGCTGCTGGAAACCGACGGGGAATCCCGGCTCGTGGGTTTTTCCGATTTCTCCGAGCACCTTGATCTGCGCAGGAAACGGCAC
>JAUIGT010000719.1 GCA_030432615.1 Verrucomicrobiia bacterium | reverse complement strand
GACACGGTGCGTGTCGCCGCCGTCCCCTGCCGCAAGGAACTGCAGAAGGTGATCATGCGATTCCTCGACAAGCAGGACGGGCTCAAGGAACTCGCCGATCTCAATCTCTCACGCCGACAGACCGGCATGATCAAGCGGGTCATGAGCCGCGACCAGGGGCTCGTGCTCATCACCGGGCCCACCGGATCAGGCAAGACCACCACGCTCTACGCCCTGATCAACAGCGTCAACGAGGAAGGCGCCAACATCCACACCATCGAGGATCCGATCGAATACGAGATCGAGGGCATCAACCAGACCCAGACGGATTCCGCCCACCACCTTTCCTTCGCCACCGGCCTGCGCGCGCTCCTGCGTTCCGACCCCGATGTGATCCTGATCGGGGAATGTCGTGACGAGGAAACCGCCAACGCCGCGGTGAATTCGGCGCTGACCGGACACCTCGTCCTCACCACCCTGCACGCCAACGACTCTCTCCGCGCCATCTCCCGACTGCTCTCGATGAACGTGGAACCCCACCTGGTCGCGGACTCGCTGGCCATGACCCAGGCGCAACGTCTCATGCGCCGGCTCTGCAACTACTGCAAGCGCCCCTACGAGGCCACGCCGCAGGTCCAGCAACTCCTCCACCAGCAGGGCATCATCCAGGAGCCTCTCCGCGACCCCATCTACATGGCCGTGGGCTGCCCGGAATGCCACGGCACCGGCTACACCGGGCGGATCGCCCTCATGGAGATGCTCGAGATCAATCCCGAACTTGCCGACCTGGTCGAGCGGAGTGCGCCTCAGACCGAAATGCGCACCGCCGCGCTCCGCACCGGTTTCCGCACCCTCTACCAGGAAGGTCTGGTGCAGGTGCTCGCCGGCAACACGACCATGGATGAGATCAAGAAAGTCAGCTACACCGCAGCCTGATTCCCCCTCCTTCCACCGTTCTTCCGCTTTACCCAAACCTCCGTTCCACCGCCATGAATACGCCCACCACATCCGTGCCCGACACGGGTTCCACCCAACCGGCCGAATCCGCACAGAAGGTCGTGCGGGTTCTCGTCGTCGATGACGAAGTCGGGATGCGCGCCCTGAGTTGCGCCATCATCAAGTCGCTCGGTTTCCAGGCCATCGCCGTCACTACCGGTGAAGAGGCCATCGAGACCTACCGGTCGCATCTCCAGAGCCAGGAACCGATTGCCGCGGTCATCATGGATCTCGCGCTTCCCGGCGGCATGTCCGGCCTCGAAACCACCGACCACCTCCGCCAGATGGACTCTTCGGCCGCAGTCATCGCCAGCAGTGGCTACCTGCAGCAGAACGCCCGCGCCGCGGCCCTCGAACGCGGCTTCGCCGGCATTCTGCCCAAGCCATACACGCCGGAGCGTCTCACCGCCGAACTGCGCTGGGTCGTCACCCGGCGCTGAGCCCCGATGACGAGGCCCTCGGCCGGGACACTCCGCGAGGCTACCGCGGAGTTTCGGTCCGACGCCTGGTGTGGCGTTCGCGCAGTCGGTCGGTGTTCTTCGCGGTGGAACTCGAAACACCGATGGGTTGCGTGAATCCGAACGCGGCTGGCGCGGGGACAACCCCCGGTCTCCCCATCCCGGTTTGCCGTCCTGAGCAGGGGCGAATCCCCACGGGCAACCTTTTCTCCCTCAAAGCTGACGGAGAGATTTCCCCCTGAAACGATGCCGTGACATGCCCCGCTGTCCGCTCGTTAATTTACTTTGATTTTTATAGATATTATAATATTTTTATCTTCATCATCCACCTGAAATGAAGCGCTCCGCACCGATCTCCATCATGCTCGTCCTGAACGGGGTGATCGCGTCCCTCCTGGGCGCCTTGATCGGTGGCGCGCTTGTCTACTACCTCAACTGGCGCAGCCTGACCACGCAACTCGATCGGAACGTGGTGGAGATTGCCACGGTCACCGCCACCGCCTTCGGGGAATTCGAGACGGTTCCGGTCACCCGGGAGGCCCTGGATCAACGTTTCAACGCCCAACTTCGCGAGATCTTCGAGCGCCTTCGGCGGAACGCTCCCGCCAACGCCACCCCGAAAGTCACCCTCTTCTGGGCGGCCGATTCGGACACCCTGGAGCGACGCCAGGAGGTCACCCTG
>JAUIGT010000171.1 GCA_030432615.1 Verrucomicrobiia bacterium | reverse complement strand
CGCGGCGGCCCCCTCGCCCTGAACCCGGACCGGCCAGACGAGAATCCTCAGCCAGGGGGCGCGGCGGGAGAGGATGTTGAGCATGTCGCGAATGGCGGCGCCGGTCGGTGAGGTCACCAGGGCGACTGTGCGGGGAAATCCGGGGATCGGCTTCTTCTTCGCGGGATCGAAGAGGCCCTCGGATTCGAGCTGCCGTTTGAGGGCCTCAAATTTCGCCTGCAGTTCCCCGAATCCCTTCGGCTGGATCCACCGGGCGATGAGCTGGTACTGGCCGCGCGCCTCGTAGACGGAGATGTCGCCGCGGGCCTGGACCAGCATGCCGTCGCGCAGGGGCATCGGCAGGGAGCGCGCCTGCCCCCGAAACATCACGGCCGACAACTGGGCGCGGGCGTCCTTGAGCGTGAAGTAGTGATGGCCCGAGGAATGCGGACGGTAGTTGCTGATTTCGCCCTCCACCCAGACATCACCGAAACGGCCCTCGAGACTCTCGCGAATCTCCCGGGTGAGTTCGGTCACGCTGAACATCGCGTCGGGGGAGGGAGTGCGGGAAGGGGCGGCCATTGGGGCAATCAAGCGAACCCACCGGGAATTGCCACCGCCTTTCCCGCAGAGCGAAGATTAAAGGGGCTTTTTTCTCAATTCTTGAAATTAGAAAATCTAATCAAAAACCTTGTTGAGGGCAATTTTGATTCCTGCATTAGTGTTTCTGATATGAGTATCTCCAGCCTGAATACTCCAGCTCCCGTCTATGATGACGAAGCGGACGCCCGCCTCTTGCGCGGCATTGCCAACGGTGATCGTGACTGTTTTCGGCAGCTTCACGATCGCTATGAGGGCCTGTTGTTCACCACGATTTTCAAGGTGTTGAACGACCGGCAGGACTCCGAGGAAGTGCTCCAGGAGACCTTCTTCAATCTCTGGCGAAAGGCCGGACTCTACGTGGCCGGTCGTGGTCGTCCCGTGACCTGGCTCGCGTCCCTGGCGCGGAACCGGGCGATCGATCGCATCCGTTCCAAGCAGCGACAGGCGCGCCTCCGGGACGCGCTCGAGGTGGATGACACCCGCAGCACCGAATCGGACGCGCCCGTCGATGGACGCACTGCGGCGGCGCGTCGGGACGAGTGCCGGGCGGTCCGGAAGGCCGTCATCGAACTGACGCCGATCCAACGCGAAGCCATCGAGATGGCCTACTTCCATGGCCTGACCCAGCAGGAGATCGCCGAAAAGCTCGGGGAGCCGGTGGGCACGGTGAAGGCGCGCATCCGGCGCGGCATTCGCCGTCTTCGCGGCATCTACGGCGTGGAGGAAACCGAGAGCGAGGCGGCCTGAGAGCGCGCCCGGTCGACTGGTCGGCTTCCCTCTCGCGGTTCACACTTCGGCGATCGCCTGGTGTGATTCGTAGGGCAGGGAGTTCCAGTCGTTGAGGTCGAAAACGCGCTGCTTGGCGGCGCGGTCCTCGGCGCTTTCGTGGCGGAGGACTTCCTGGTAGTCGCTCCACGATTCCAGCAGATAGCTCTCGGTGAAGTGCCGGGAGTTCTCGAGATCGCGCGACAGCCGCCAGTGGAGGGCGCCCTGGCGGCGCCGAACCGACGCGAGCACCGCCATGGCTTCCCGGAAGGAATCGAGATTCTCCTCGGGAACCTCGTAGAGAATGCCGACCGCTCTTCCATCGTCCGGGCGAGGGCTTTCTTCCTCTAGGCCGGATCCGGGAAGATAGGCCAGGATGGTGCGATCGACCGGTTCATCGTCGGGAATCGCGTTCGGTGCGGAATCTTCCTCGTTCCGCGGTGTCGGACTGATTCGTCGACTGGTGACAACTCCGAGGACGATCAGGCCCGTTCCCACCATTCCCGGGGCAAGCCAGGGATGGATCGCCGCCCGAACCACGATCCAGGTCGTGAGCAGGGCCGCCAGTCCCAGGGCGCCGAACAGCGTTCCCACCAGCGCCTCGGTCTCCAGCGGCAGCCGGGCTCCCTTTTTATCGAAGGCTTGGAAGGCGGCTTCTCGCGTTCGCCGGGTCACGAGGCCGATCGGCACGCCGACCAGAGGAAACAGCCAGGCCGCGCGCGATGGAATGAACACGAAGCCGGCAAGGGCGATGATGGCTCCCGCGGTGAGGATGGGAAACGCGAGGCGGGGTTTCCACCACCGGGAGGAGAACGCGATCCAAGGGGTCGAGCCGGCCGCGATTCCCAACGCGATACCCGCCAGCACGCCTCCGAGAATGGCGACCGCCGGAGTGGGGACATTTCCCCATCGTGCGGCCAGGCCGGGCAGCGAGGCGAGGGCGGCGAAAATCATCGCGGCGAACGAGGCCACGAGTATCAGGCTGTTCCGTAGCGGGGCGTCGCCCCCGAGCAAGTCGAGAAGACGCGCGAAGCGACCGATCGATCGTTCCGCGGGGATCCAGGGATTGGTCTGCCGTCGTCCCGACCTTCCCAGCAGAAGACCCGCGATTCCGTAGAGGAGGACCGCGATCGAGGGGCTCCAGGGAACCCCGAATCCCGCTCCCCCGAATGCCGTGATCAACGAGCCCAGGATCCAGCCGGCGGCGGTGGCGAGGGAGCGTTGGCTGGAGGTGTTGAGTTTCAGCCAACTCTCCGAGACACCGAGTGCGATCACGCCGACCTGCATCACGCTTAGAACTCCGACCCCGAGGATGAACTGATACTGATCTTCGAGCCAATGAGCGGAGAGTTCCCGCGTGACCAGGAACAGGATGAGGGCGACGCCGGGGATCCAGGCGACGAATTGCCGCACCCGGGGGCGGGCGAGAAAGGCGCCGGAGATAGTGAGCGGAATCCAGCCGAGCAGGGAGGGGAGCGCGATACCGAAAACGAGTGGGAGTAGCGGAGCGTCGCCGCGCCAAGCGCCTTCGGCATCGACCAACCACGTCCACACGATGGAGGAGACGGCGGCGCCGAACGCGAGCTTGGACAAGAAAAAACCGAGGAGCGGCCTGAGCGCGGCGGGACGAGACATGCGAGGGCAACCTAACCCTTTCGGGAAAGCGAACGCAAGGAGTGCTTCCGCATCACTCCGGCCGAGGCATGTCGAAGTGATCGCGGGTCCGGCAATAGCCCGCCGGGACCTCCATGCGGCCGATGGGGTGGAAGGCGTCGCGGTTCACGAGGAAGGTCTCGGGGTCGAGCACATCGTCGCGCACCCAGAGCCGTTGCACGGTGCCGATGACGAGGCGGTTTCGGCCGATCTCCAGGGTGGACCATTCCCGGCATTCCAGCGCCACCGGGGATTCGGCGATGCGGGGCGGCTTCACCGTGGCGCTCGGCTCGGTGTGGAGCTTTGCGAAGGGAATCTCGCTCTCGCCCTCCGGCAATTCGGCGGAGGTCAGGTTCATCGCCTCGGCGGTGGCTTCATCGACCAGGTTGACCACGAATTCGCCCGTCCGCCGGATATTGCGGGCGGTGTCCTTGGGTATGCCGGGTTCCTTGTCGCCGGGAGCGAAGCCGACGATGGGCGGTCGCGTCCCGAAGACGTTGAAGAAGGAAAACGGTGCCGCATTGACCACCCCTTCGGCGTCCCGGGTCGTCACCCAGGCGATGGGGCGGGGTGTCACCAGGCCGGCGAGCAGCTTGTAGGCGAGCTTCTGGTGTTCTCCAAGCAGGTCGAATTCCATGATGAATCAGATCGGAAGCGGGATTCTTTCAGCGAACCGGGACGGCCAGTTCCGCGGGGAGGCCGGACCGGTGTTCATCGGGTTCCTCCACTCGGAAAGGCAGGGTCTCGCGGACCCGTTCCCAGATGCCCATGAAGACGATCATGTCGGCGTCTCCCCGGCGGGCGAGGGCGCGGGCGGCGCGGGTGGAAACCCGGTGGGCGCCTTCCGAGGCGGCGGTGGCGTTGAGTTCGCGGAAATGCAGCAGGCCCTCCGGCGTGTCGTAGCGGACGTCGAGATCGTGGAACACGGCGGAGGAAAGCGCGCGCCGGAGACGCCGGAGTTCCCCTTGTTCCAACTGGGCGTAGAAGGCCCGGTGCACCAGTTGCAGCTGGCTGACGAGTCCCTCCTCGCGCATGGCCACCAGTTGCTCCACCCGGCCGTCCTCGTAGACGGTGGCATGCCAGGAACGGACGCTCCCGAGAAGGGCGGGTTCGTAGTGGGCGGTGAGCAGGCGCTGGGTTCGGTGGAGGGGAGTCACTATCTTGAAAGCCCGAGCGTTCCGGCTCCGATGGGAGCCGGGCGGCGAAGCGGTTTCGGTTACCGGAAAGGGAAAGCAGGTCGCGTTCCCATCAATCCGTGATCTCCACCGCGATCTCGATCTCCACGGCGATGTTCCCCGGCAGCACATTGGTGCCGATGGCGCTGCGGGAGCCGACGCCGTTTTCCTCGCCGAACACGTCGCGCATCAGTTCGCTGTAGCCGTTGATGACCTGCGGATGCTGGAGGAAATCGTCGGTGCAGTTCACCCACCCGAGCGACTTCACGATGCGCTTCACCCGGTCCAGAGAGCCGAGCTGTTGTTGCAGCGTGGCCAGCAGGGCGAGCCCGGTCTGGCGGGCGGCCTGGTAGCCCTCATCGAGATCCAGCTCCGCGCCGACCCGGCCGGTGATGTAGTGGCCGTCGCTCTTGAGCGGACCGTGGCCGGAGACGAAGGCGAGATTGCCGATGATGACGATCGGCTTGTAGACCCCACCGAGCGGCGGCGGCGGCGGGAGTTCGAGATTCAGTTCCTGGAGTTTGGCTTCGATGCTCATGGGACTATTTCTGCGAGGTGGAAACGAACTCGATCAATACACCGCTCGACCGCCGGTCAGGTCAAAGGTAAATCCGGTGTTGAAACTGGCTTCGGGTGACACGATCCAGCAGCTCATCGCCGCGATCTCGTCGAGCGTGCCGCAGCGTTTCATGGGAATCTTGTCGGTCATGTACTTCACCTGGGCGGGGTCGCAGCCCTCGACCATGGCGGTGCGGATGACGGCGGGGGCGATGGCGTTGACGGTGATGCCGGTCTCGGCGAACTCCTTGCCGGCGGCCTTGGCGATGCCGATGACGCCCGCCTTGGTGGCGGAGTAGGGGCTCATGCCGGCGTTGCCTTCCTTGCCGGCGATGGAGGCGAAGAGGAGGATGCGGCCGTAGTTGCGGGGCTCCATCACGGCGAGGCTGTGCTTGGTGATGGAGTAGGTGCCGCGCAGGTTGATGGCGCTGGTCCGATCGAAATCCTCGATGGCCACATCGGTGATCTTCGTGGAGGTCGGACCAACGATGCCGGCGCAGTTGATCATGATGTCGAGGCGGCCGCCGTTCTGTCCGGCGACGGCTTCGATCCCGGCCTTCACGGCGTCGTCGTCGGCGATGTCGACCACGGCGGATTTCACCCGGAGCCCGTCCTCCGCGAAGGCGCCACAGGTGGCAGCGGCTTTTTCTCCATCGACATCGAAGATGGTGACGAGGGCGCCCTCGCGGGCGAGACGTTCGGCCACCGCGCGGCCGATTCCGTCGGCGCCTCCGGTGACGATGGCGACCTGGTTTTCAAATCGGTTGGTTTGCATAGGGGCGGTGATGGTAAGGGAGAAAAAGCCGGACGGTCAACCACGGGAGGGCGTGGGATCGCAAATCCCAGTTCGGCGCGGTTTTTCGCCACCGACCCGCTCGCGATCAGCACTCCGGCTCGGACCAGTTCAGCCCGTGCGCTTCCGCGACCTCCTGGCAGGTGAGCCGGTCGTCCTGGCAGTTGATGCCGCCGACCAGTTCCGGGTGGCGTCGGCAGGCGCCGCGGAGGCCCTCGGTGGCCAGGTACTGGACGTAGGGGAGCGTGACGCTGGTGAGCGCCTGGGTGGAAGTGCGGGCGTAGGCGCCGGGCATGTTGGCTACGCAGTAGTGGATGACGCCCTCCTCCTCGTAGACCGGATCCTCGTGCGTGGTCGGATGGGTCGTCTCCACGCAGCCGCCCTGGTCGACGGCGATATCGACGAGCACGGTGCCGTTGCGCATGGAGCGGAGCATCTCGCGGGTCACCAGCTTCGGCGCCCGGGCGCCGGGAACGAGCACGGCGCCGATGAGCAGGTCGGTTCGCGGCAGGATTTCCATCAGCGCCGATTCGCTCGAGTAGAGCGTGCGCGCCGCCGGCATGGCGGTGTCGAGCCAAGTCATGCGCTCGCTGCTGACCTCCAGGATGGTGGTGTCGGCGCCGATTCCCGTGGCGACCTTGGCGGCATTGGTGCCGCAGGTGCCGCCGCCGAGGATGGTGATGCGGCCCGGCAGGACTCCCGGCACGCCGCCGAGCAGGGTGCCGCGTCCACCGGCGTGCTTGGCGAGGAAATAGGCCCCGACCATCACGCTCATGCGGCCGGCCACCTCGCTCATGGGCTCGAGCAGCGGCAGGCGATGGCCGACCTTGACCGTCTCGTAGGCGATCCCGGTGACGCCGGTGGCCACGAGGTCCTCGGTGAGTTTCTTGTCGGCCGCGAGGTGGAGGTAGGTGAACAGCGTCTGACCCTCCCGCAGCATGGCGATCTCCGAGGGTTGCGGTTCCTTGACCTTGACGACCAGGTCCGCGCGCTCGTACACCTCGGAGGCGTTGGCGACGACCTCGGCTCCGGCTTCGCGGTATTCCTCGTCGAGGTAGTCCGCGCCCGCGCCGGCCCCGGATTCCACCAGTACCTTGATGCCGCGCCGCACCAGTTGCGCGGCGCCCGGCACGGTGAGTCCTACCCGGTTTTCCTGGGCCTTGATCTCCCTGGGGCAGCCGACGATCATGCGAGCGGAGAGAGTGGTGGGCGATCAGTTGTCGAGCACGCTGTCCTCGGATTTCCCCTGGGGCGCGCGCTCCATGATCTCGACTTCGTAGCCGTCGGGATCGGTGACGAAGGCCATCTTGCGCTTGGCGCCGGAGGGAAAGGCTTCGCGCCAGTCTTCGGGCCAGATCTCGATGCCGTCGTTCTCCAGCTTGTCGCAGTATTCCATGATGTCCGGCACGCCGACGGCCGTGTGCATCAGGTCCTCGGGAAAATCCACCTTGAAGTCCGGCGAGTAGCACAGCTCGAGGAAGTGATCGCTGCCCTCCAGTTCGAGGAAGGCCAGCTGGTTCCCGGCGGGGGACTTGTCCGTCCGGCGGGTCAGCTGGAAGCCGAGCTTCTCGTAGAAGGCGATGGTCTCGTCGAGGTCGCTGACGCGGATGCGGGTGTGGAGGAAATAGATCATGGGTCGGGTCGTGGAAAAGCGGGAATGCGGGGTCGGTTTCTCCAAGGACGATTCCGGGCCGTTTTCCTTAGGGTGTGTGGACAAATTGGCGGACTGCTCGGCGCGAGTCCATTTTTTGGCTGGCAAGGCGCGACGAACGGCGTTGGGCGAGCCCAACAGAGTGAGACGGAACGCGGCCAGCCGGAAAATGGGCCGCGAATTCCGAAAGATCGCCGCTTACGGCGCTGATTTTTCTCTGATTTTTCATCAAATCCGAGCGGTGCGGGAATTTGTCCACACCCCCTAGCCAAAATCGATACGCGACTCCGCGCCGCTCGCCGGCTCCTCGGCCTCAGTGCGGGCTCGCGGCGTAGTGCTCGCGCAGCACGTCGCGGCCGAAGTCGCCCTTGAAGTCGCGCCACACGGCGTGGACGTGATTGGCCCCGTTCTGGGTGTTGGCATACTCGAGCAGAAAAGTCGGCCCCTGGATGCGGTAGTAATGCGGGGTCTTGTCCTCGAATTCCCCGGCCCAGGCGAACTTGATCTGGTCCATGCCGGCGGCCTCGATCGCCTTCATCTCGTCGTCGGCGATCTCGGGACGCACCCGGTGGACGTAGACGTCGATGAGGTCGCGCAGGGCCTTCTGCTGGCTTTCGTCGAGGGCGGAATAGGCGATGCCTTCCTCCTCCAGCGCCTTCACTTCCGACTCGGCGGCGGTGAGGATGTCCCTGGGGGCCTTGTCGGCGATGACGGTCTGTTTCTTCTGTTCATCGGAGAGCGATTTCACCAGGGCGCGGGCCTGGTCTTCCTCGGCGGCGAGCACCTTGAGTCCCTTGCGCGGTCCCTCGAGAACCTCGGCGGGATTGGAGGCGAAGAAGAGCGGAGTGCCCGAGGTCACCTTGCCGTCGGCGACGGTGAAATTGATGGAGAGGTGATGACCCTCGACACGCCAGCCCCAGGCCTTGGAACCGGGTTCGCCGAAGATGCTGAGGTAGTACATTTCCGGACTCCGCTTGGGGGAATGATTCTCCAGTTCCCAGAGGACCTGTTCCAGGCTCATGATCTGGGTGGCGGTGACCAAGCCCGTGTGGCTGAGCCCGGTGCTGAGCAGCGCGAAGGCGAGCGCGCGCTGGTCCTGGCGCATGTCGCGCATCGGCAGGCCGCCGCGCATGCCCTCGCCCTCGAAAGGTTTGGGAATGAAATGCCAGTTGGTGCGTTCCGAATCGGTGACTTGGTAGGTCGCGGTCTCGCGCTGCTTGGCGTCGAGGGTGGAAAGCCAGTCGTTGGCGGCCTTGGCCATGGCTCCGGCGGCATCGTGGGCACCCGCGACACCGGGAAGCAGGGCGGCGACGGCGAGCAGGGGCAGGAAGGCGTTGAGGCGTTTTGTCATGGCCACAGACTGAACCGAATCACCCGGTGAGGGCAAGCGCGCGATTGAGGAAGAAATCGGCCCCGTTTCAGCGGGAAACCGGCACGCAGGCGAGATCGCCGCTCAGCGTCTTGAGGAAGAGACGACCCTCGGCGAGGACGACGTGAGGCCAGGCCATGTCGGTAAAGAGGTCGGGCAGGTTCCCCAGTTCGAGACACCGGTCCGGCGAGCGTTCCGCGGTTTCGAACAGGGAGAGGTCTCCCCCGTTGGCCCAGACCACGAGCCGGTTGTCGCCGGTTACCAGGCAGGAACCGGCGTCGTCGACCTTGCCGCCCGCCCAGTCGAGATCGCCGCTCGCGAAATCGACACAGAAGACACCCTTGTTGGCGAAGTAGATTTTTCCGCCGTGGATCACCGGGGTGCAGACCCCGGTCGGGTAGCGATTTCGCCAGACTTCGCGCGCGCCGTTCTCGAGATCGAGCTGCACGCGCGCCATCGACATCTGGTTGTAGCGGGACGAGATCAGCACGTCCCGCCCGGCCACCGCGATTCCGGCGATGGTGTTGGAGAAATCGGTCTTCCATTCGAAGGACGCGACCATTTTTCCCGCCTCGGCGCCATCGAGCCGGGCCACGTGCAGTCCGAACTAAGTGGCCACGGCCACGCAGGGAACGCCATCGATTTCCACCGGAGCCAGGCCGCCGCTGTGCCCCCCAGGATCGCGATTTTCCGAAGCCCAGGCGATCTCGCCCGTTGCCTGGTCGAAGGCGATCAGGTTGCCGTGCTCGGGCGAGCCGACTTCAACGACGACCCGGTCTCCCCATACGAGCGGCGACGTCGTGTAGCCGTAGTCGCGCAGGGTGTTCTTCCGTTTCGTGACCTGGGGGCGCCGCGGCACCTGGAAACGGTCGTAGAGATTCAGGTTCCAGAGTGGCTGGCCCCCGGCTCTCGTATCCCAGGCCCGGAGATCGCCGTCGCAACCCAGGGTGAAAAGCCGGCCGCTTTCCGGATCGAGTTCCGGCGTGGCGGTGGCACCCCGATACATTCGCTGGTCGCCGACGGCGTGCCGTCCGTAGCGAGGAGCCGGGTAGGAACGACTCCAGATCGTTTCGCCGGTCTTCGCGTCCAGCGCCGTCACCGTGTCCAGTTCGTCGGCCCAACCGATGACGTAGACGACACCATCGTGTACGGTCGGGGACGACGCGCCCTCGCCGACCCGGACCTGCCAGGCAGGTTTGCCGTCCGTCCATCCGTCCACTTTCCATCCGGAAACCTCGCCCGTGACGGCATCGCGATTCACGCCGCGCCAGTGGGGCCACTCCTCGGCTCCGACGTCAGGACAGGGCGAGGCCAGGGTCGCGAGGAAACAGGCGAGACCGAAAAGGCGCGGCGTCATGCCACATCCAATCGCGAAGCGCGTCGCTGGGCAAGTGCCTCTGCAGGCAAATTCCCCCGAAATCCCGGTTGAATCCACGGGTCTTCCGCGCAAGTTTATGGACTGTTCGGATCGGACCCCGGGTTTCCCGATCCCACCACAGCCTCATGGTGTAACGGTAGCACGACAGATTCTGGTTCTGTTTGTTAAGGTTCGAATCCTTATGAGGCTGCCACTCCCAATCCGCTGAATGTAAGCAAGTTGTGGAATGTTGGTGAGTGGGTTTGGTGATGTTTGAGGATCGCCCAAAATCGCCGAAATCGGTCCTTTTCGGAGATAAAACGGTCCTGAAACGGTCCTGAAAAAAGATTAATTTCTGCCCATTCCGACGCGGGATTCGCGAAAAAGTTTGTCAGGAGATGTGCAATTCGATGCCGAAGTGCGTCAGCGTTCCCGAATTCCGAAGTCATCGTAATGGGATCATTCGGATTCTGACCGCTCAGGACACTCTGAGATCATCGAACTCAGATCGACGTTCAGGGCGAGGGATAGCCGGATCAGTGTCAGGATGGTGGGGGTCCCGTCTGGATCTTCAGCGTAGCGGATGGTGGAACGATCTACGCCAGCCAATCGGGCCAGTTCCTTTTTGGACATGCCTTCCTTTTCTCTGGCAGCACGGAAGTGGAATGAAAGTGCGGAGATCCTCGTTGGAGTGCTGTGCCCCAAGATGAGGAATAAGCAGGCGGATCGCTTGCTCAATATCTTCGAACCCCTTCGTTCCGAAGGATGAACCGTCAAGAAGTGAAAGAATCGGACTGAATCAGAGACGACACTTGTCGGTGACTGGTGATCTTCCGTCCTGCTCGTTGTTTCGAGTTACCTCCTTTCAGTAATCATGGGAATCGTGTTCATGAGTAAAGGTAGTCTAGAATTGCCAAAATACAACCATAACTGGTTTATGGTTAGGCATTTGCGAAATATTCACCCCAGAAGTCGCTGAGAATGAAACTCTGAGAGAGAGATCAAGGAAGAAACCTGTCTGCTCTCCGCGTGTGTGGTGGTCCATTTCTCAGAATTCAAATTTTTGGAGACACTTGTTCTCATACGGACTTCGGGTCCCATCTCCCCCCTCATGAATCTTCCCAAAAAGTTATTGAGAAGATAACCCGTATCTCAGCAAAAACGGCCAAAAGAGGCAGGAAACGTCGATATTATGGGCGAAAACGCCCATAATCATCGGTTTTTCTGGCCGATGCGGCTGAGGGAAAAGGGAAAAAAGTTATTGAGAATCGCGCCTTGGATCAGGATTGGAGGAAGGGCTAAATGGAAAGAATGAAAGGGAACAACAAAGAGCCAGCTCGCGGAAGGGTATTCGACGAGACGAAACTGAGGGAGAATGACCTCAGAAAGTGCGCCTTCCATGAGGCGGGACACGCTGTTGTCTATTGGACCTTGGGAGTTCGCTGCAAGATTCGGCTCGAAGAGAACGAGAATGGTTCGGAAGATGAGACGTTCGTCACAGG